>JANNGQ010001237.1:0-1700 GCA_031403975.1 Planctomycetota bacterium | reverse complement strand
CCACTTGCTTCGGCTTCACACCCAGTTCCCGGATGAGATACGCAATCTCCTGAACCACGTTTTCGGCTTCGGCGGACTCATCGTCGAACACCTGGATGCGAATACCGGTTCCTGTCTTCTTATGCGCAATCAGTGTCTTCTCGTGCCGATCGCGGTTGTGCTTCACCAGTCGGTTCGCACAGTCCAGAATCGGGCTTGTGCAGCGATAGTTGTTCTCCAGCCTGACAGTCTTCGTCCCCGGAAAGTACTTCGCGAAGTTGATGATGTGCTCGACCTCAGCTCCGCGCCAGCCGTAGATCGATTGATCATCGTCACCGACTACGCAGATGTTGCGATGGGGAGCGACCAGCTTTTCGATAAGCGAAAACTGAACGCCGTTGGTGTCCTGATATTCGTCGACCTGAACATGATCGAATCTCGACTGATGCCGGCGAAGGACTTCCGGGTGTTCAAGAAACAGCCGCACTGTCAACAACAGCAGGTCGTCAAAATCGACCGCACCGCAGGCGCGCAACTGTTTCTGATATCGCTTGTAGGCCATTGCCGCGAGAAAATCAAAATCCGTCTCGGTGTGACTGCCGGCTTCGTGATCCTGGACGCCCATCATCTTCCAGCGGCTGATCCGGTTGATCAGGTCGCCCGGCTTCATCGCCCCATCACCAAGCCGGATGTCCCGCAGAGCCGTGCGGGCGGCGGATTCCTGGTCGCTGCGATCGTAAATTGCGAACTTCTTCGGATAACCCAGAGCGTCAATGTCTTCCCGCAGGACTCGCACACAATACGCATGAAACGTCGACACCAGCGGCCGCTGCTTGAACTGTTTCCCGATCAGCTGGACCGTGCGCTCTCGCATTTCTCGGGACGCTTTGTTGGTGAAGGTGACGGACAGAATGCGGTCCGGGCGAATGCCGTGCGCGATCAGATTCGCCATCCGGTAAGTGATGACCCGCGTCTTGCCGGTTCCCGCCCCGGCCAGAACCAGCAGCGGTCCTGACAGGATCGATGCCGCCTCGCGCTGCGGTGGGTTGAGTCCGGAAAGGTTGACCATGACGCAGCTGACCGGCGAACAAAATACGTGCCGCCTGCCGGAATGCGGACGGTCGGCTTTATCGTGGGGCAGGCTTCCAGCCTGCTCTGTCGATTCAAGAACAGTTGCGTCTTTTCCAGTTCAGGCAGGCTGGAAGCCTGCCCCACATGGAACGGCGAATGATCCGACAGTCCCTATACCGCAGGGGGCCGGGAAGCTACCGAGAAGCCGACGCGAACGCAACGATCATGAATATCAGCAGCGACCCGGACAGAATTGGTGAGTTTCATCTCGTTCCCGGGCCGGAACGTGGGAACGAGTGATTTCCTGCCGCCGCCAGCGACTATCAGCCCTAATCCTGATACTCCCGGCGTTGAACGCCACGTCGTTTCTTGATCGAACGGCAAATGCTGTTACCCTGCCGCAGATTTCGCGCGATTCAACGCCTCTGACTGCCCCTCGCCGCTTCGCTGCTGTTCGGAAACTCACCGAAACCAACTGCGAAGTCTGTGCGCGCGGGTGTCGCTGAGCAGGCTGGACACTCCAGTCCGACGGTCATTCGACGGGCCGGATTACCCATCCCGCCCGGAAAGGCGTTGCGATGCCGGTCGCACCATTGAGTTTCGGGACCAGTCAACATCAGCAGAAAGCCAATGCCAAGTGCCACGTCGCA
>JANNGQ010001236.1:0-3778 GCA_031403975.1 Planctomycetota bacterium | reverse complement strand
CTGAGCAGTGCCGCCAGAATCAGGAGTTGTGCCGGATGGATATATGCCGACGTCGGTCTGATTTTCATTGGTGAGTCCATGTAAGATGTTTTGACTGTCCCATGTCTAACCGGAACGGCCCCGGGGATGTCGAATCAATCGTCGGGTAGGCTTCAGCCTGCCGACTAAATCCCGATCGTCCTGTTTTCTCAATGAAACTGACAGGCTGAAGCCTGCCCTGCCAGGAATCGGCACGGTTGCCGACTCCAATCCTTCACTGGCGCCCCGGGGGTTCCTGAGTTCAGTGCCTTCGGGCATCAGCCCGGCGGCCATGAGAATCCGCGACCGCCGAGAATGTGAATGTGCAGATGAAACACTGTCTGGCCTCCTTGAGCTCCTGTATTGATCACAGTCCGATAACCGCCAGACAGCCCGATTTTCGCAGCGATCATCGGGACGGTCCGGAGCAGGTGACCGCACAACTCAGAATCGTCAGCCGACAATTCATTCAGCGACGCCACGGGCTTTTTCGGTACCAGCAGCACATGAACGGGAGCCTGAGGGTTCACGTCGCAAAATGCCAGGCACAGGTCGTCTTCATACACAATGTCTGCCGGAATCTCGCGATTGATGATCTTCAGAAAAATGTTCACTCAAACCCCCTGAACCGCCCTGTATTCAGATGCTGCAGCAGGAAGTTATCAGGATTCGGCGACAACTCCAGCCACCGGACAGGTGATGCCGCAACTGAATGAATGCACTACGACGCCACCGACGCAGTCAACTGCAGCAACGGCAGCGTCCCCGGTGAACCGGGGACTCTTCGCGGTCGCGCCGGCAGCACAGCATGAGCGTATTCCCAAAGCTGATCGGGAGTTTCAAACAGCTGATCGTAAACACCATCGTTGTCGAATTCGCAGTTGTCCGTTGTGTAGTCGCGGCAGATCTGCGGACGTGTCTCATACGCTCCGCAGCGAAAGTCGGCCTGCAGATGCTGACAGTCGCCTGGAATCATGAGAAACCAGGTTTCGCCGTCGACAAAAATCGAAAACGGTCCGTGCATCATATACCAGCGCATGTTGTCGAATTGCTCCCAGGTCGTCGGTGTATCAATGCCCATCGCGAAATACCGGCAGCAGCGGGCCGTGCAGTAGCTGCACAGGATTTCGCCTGGTTTCAGATCCTCGCGCGTTATGGATTTCTGCGACGATGAGAGTGTTGTCACTTCGCCAATTCCTGAAATGTTCATTTGGATGCCGAGTACCGGGACTGGTCGAATCGTAACCGAACGAAAACCGTGACGCGATGCTGCCGAAGTTGCCGCATCCGGGCGCAAGCGGCAATCAGTGCCGGACGATTCCGTGTGACTTTTCCAAAGATATCCGTCAGGAAGTTTGGGGAAAGTCTGACGATTGTTCTGACGATAACGATTACGAGACCACCCGGCAGGGCGTCCTTGCGCTGTTGACTGGTCGGATGAAACAGAAGGGCTCAAAAGACGCCGGAGCGACATCTCCGGATCCCCATGAGCCAAATCAGGATGTCCTCCGATTTCTGGAGACTGGCCGCGTGAGAACGACCCGATGGAAGCGATCGACGGCGATGGTGTTGCTCGCCGCACTGCTTGGCCAGGGTTGCGCTGCGCCGGGTCGGAGACTGCAGTATCTGATCGGTGACGAGAAGAACCTGGAGCACTATAAGGATTACGCCACGGCGATCGAGTATCCCGTTGCGGGTGAAGAACGGGAGACCAATCCCGACTTGTTCAGGACTCCTCGCAGCATCACCAGCCTGGAAGAGGTGAACAGGCGGGAAATCAAGTTGAACGAATGTGTCCGACTGGCTCTGACGAACGCCACGATTATCCTTGAAGACCAGAACTTCGGATCGCCGGCCAATCCGTTGATGTCAAATCCGGGGCGAGTCTCGTCGGTGTATGACATCGGGATTCAGGAAACCAGTTTTCTGTTCGGAAACCGCGGGACGGAAGCCGCACTTGCCGATTTCGACCCTGTGTTTACGAGCAGCATGCAGTCGGGACGTTCTGAAGATCCGCAAAACTCACCGAATCTCGGGATTGCATCCGGCGGAACACTTGTCGATGAGACCGCTCAATTCCAGGCGCGGATTGAGAAAGCTCTTGCAAACTCGGGAACGGTCGCCGTCGAGCACGACTGGAACTACAGCCAGAACAACAACACCCGGCTGTTTCCCTCGGCATACACGGGCTTCCTTCAGGCCGAGTATCGCCAGCCGCTGCTGCATGGTTCCGGAACCGAATTCACACGCACCGCCGGGCCGCTGAATCAGGGAGTCAGAGGCGTCAGCGGCGTGTCGCAGGGCGTGCTGATTTCGCGAATCAATACGGACATCTCAGTCCTTGAATTTGAGCAGTCCGTGACAAACATGGTTCGTGACGTGGAGAACAAATACTGGGATCTGGTGCTTGCGCTGCAGCTCTATCATTCTGAAGTCAAGACGTTCGAAGATATCGCAAGATATCGAAATGATCTTTTCCAGCGCAAAGAGTCGGCTGAGTCCACAGCACAGGCGGAAAACCGGCTGTACGAAGCCGACGCCCGCATGAAAGGTTCGCTGGGTGATGTGCTTCAGGCGGAGAACCGGTTGCGCCGGCTGCTGGGGTTGCCGCTGAATGACGGAACATTTCTCACGCCTGTGGATCAACCGTCTGAGGCCCAGCTGATTCCGAACTGGGAATCAGCCCTTCTGGAATCGCTGTCAAACCGTTCCGAGTTGCGCCGTCAGAAATGGGAGATCCGAAGCCTGGAACTTCAGCTGGCAGCGGCACGGAGCCTGGTCCGGCCTCGACTTGATTTTGTGTCCCAGTATCGCGTCAACGGATTCGGCGACAACCTGACTGGTGAGGAAGACGACGATGGCCTGACCGATACCGGTTACGCCAGTGCCTACGAATCCCTGACACAGGGAAACAACACGAGCTGGAATCTGGGACTGTCGTTTTCAATGCCTCTCGGGCTTCGCCTGGCACGGGCTCAGGAGCGGAACTATGAACTGCGACTTCGCAAGGCCAAAGCCGTGCTGATGAAAACAGAAGAAGAAATTGCCCGGGAGCTGAATGACGCCATTCTCAAGATGGATCAGTGGTATCTACTCGCCGACAGCGGAGCGAAAAGGGCCAAAGTGGCAGAAGTTTACGCCGACGCTTCGGCCACACGACTGGACAGTGAAGAAATGCGGGATCCGATCACAATCGGACGGGCGCTCGAAGCCAGGATCACCAGCCGCGATGCCGCTCAGGGCTACCTTCGCAGCATCGTGGAGTACAACAAAGCCATCACAGAGCTGAACTTCCGCAAAGGAACGACCCTCCAGACGAATTCTATCTACCTCTCCGAAGGTGAATGGAATCCGCCGGCCTACGAACAGGCGCGGGAACGAGGCGAGGCGATGACCCACGCTCTCGATAATACTCATGTGGATTCAATTCCGTCGGAATTCGTCGGTGGTCCCGGAAAGAACTCGTGGGAGTCTCTGGGCAACCCCGACCGGCCACATATTCCGGGTGTCGTGGGTCGCGGGCCGTACACGAATCCGGCAACGGCTTCAGGTCCGTCAACAACCGTCCCGGCTGCGCCTGGCGACCAGTTGCAGGAACCTGCGGAGCCACTGAATGCGGTCCCCGGGATGCCTCCAGATTTCGAACCGAAGGCGACGCCTGGCGGCCGTTGCAGAACAATCTCCCGCGGGTGAGCATCCGCGACTTGAAGGTGCAGGGGAACGACCTGATCGCGGCGACGCACGGGAGGTCCTTCTGGGC
>JANNGQ010001235.1:0-2410 GCA_031403975.1 Planctomycetota bacterium | reverse complement strand
GAAATGCACACATCCGACGACACGGGGTCGCATCCGCTTGCCGCATTCTGGCAGCTGGATCCGGGATGCACGTATCTGAATCATGGATCGTTCGGACCGTCACCGATGCCCGTCCAGCGGGCTCGCGAGGGATGGAGCAGGCGGCTGGAGTCGCAGCCGATGCGGTTCTTCTGTCAGGAGATGGAAGCAGAACTGGATCGAACCTCGACCGTGCTGGCGGAGTTTCTGGGAACTCAGCCCGAGCGCATCGCTCTGATCGATAATGCGACTGTCGCCATGAATGTCGTCGCCTCCAGCGTCAGCCTGAAAGCCGACGACGAAGTGCTGCTGACGGACCACGAGTATGGGGCCGTCAGAAACATCTGGCAGGCGAAGTGCCGTGAATCGGGAGCCAGGGTGGCCACTGCGACCCTGCCATTCCCGCCGCACGAGGTTGGCGTTGTGGCAGCAATCAAAGCAGCGATCACATCAAAGACTCGGCTGATTGTGATGAGTCATGTCACTTCCGCTACGGCCTGCACTCTGCCGGTGAAGTCTGTGTGTCAGATGGCCGCGCGCCTTGGAATCCCGGTCTGCGTCGATGGGCCTCATGCGATTGCCATGCTGGACGTAAATCTGAACGATCTCGGCTGTGATTATTATTGTGCGAGCGGTCACAAGTGGCTGTGTGCTCCGTTCGGCAGCGGGTTTCTGTGGGTGCATCCGAAACATCACGGTTCCATCCGCTGCCCGATCAGTAGCTGGGGCGGAAGCATTGCCGGACGACCAGGCAGCTGGAAGGATCGGACAAACTGGCTGGGAACGCGCGACCCGGCTCCATTGCTGGCAATGTCGGAAGCGGTGAGGTTTTTCTCAGGGGATCGCCTGGCCGAATTCCGCCGTCACGCGCATGTGCTGGTTTCCGAAGCCCGGCGGGAGTTGCTGTTGCTTCCGGGGGTCAGTTCGTTCTGTACTCCGGACGAGTCCGACTTTGTCAGCATGGCGGCAGTCGAACTTCCTCAGCCTGATGGCTGGCAGCCTGGCTTTCATGGCAAACCTGACCCGCTGCAACTGGAACTCCGGGATCAGTACGGCATCGAGATTCCGGTCGGTTCCTGGAACGGCAGAAGATTTCTTCGCGTCTCGGCGCATCTGTACACTCGCCGGGCGGATATTCACCGGATGCTCAACGCCGTGAAGGATTCTCCGCGATGAAACACTGGGGAATGGGTTTGTAGCCGGAGTCGTGAGACTTCGGAGTCACCGGGGCACCTCCCGAATTCTCACGAATCCGGCTACAAACATGCTGTCTCACCGCGTCCATACGGGAGTCCAGTCGGTGGACTCGCTCCTCGCGGATTCAAGATAGCGACCGATGGTCCGGGCAATCTCCGGGAACTGGCTGGCTACATCGTTTTGTTCTGCGACATCACTTGCGAGATCATGCAAGCGGACAGGTGCGTCGCTGCTTCCCGAACGCAGACCTTTCCAGCGGCCCTGATAGATCGCTGCCTGTCGGAAGCCGCCTTCGTGGAATTCCCAGTAGAGGAACTCGTGTGCGGTCTGCGCCGGCAATTCGGCTCGCAGCGTGGGAACGAAGCTGATCGAATCCAGTCCGTCGGGCACTGGTGCTCGTGCGAGTTCCGCGGCCGTCGCGAACCAGTCACCGAAGTATGTCACATGATCCGATTCCGATCCGTGGGCAACGTGCCCCGGCCACCAGGCGATTCCGGGGACGCGGATGCCGCCGTCGGTCAGACTGCGTTTTGTCCCGGAGAGCTGCCCGGACGGAATGAATCGCGTCAGGTCATGATTGCTTTCTTTGTGCGGGCCATTGTCACTTGAAAAAATCACGAGTGTGTTTTCGGCAATCCCGAGTTCGCGAAGTGAATCCAGCAGTCGGCCGACGTGGCCATCGAGCCGGGTAATCATCGCGGCGTGGCCCTTATCCGGATTCGGCCAGTCTTCGTCCGCGTAGGGACCGTAGTCGGGGACATGAGCGCCGTCGTTCAGTGCTCGAGTCCGTTCGTTGTTCGCGTGGGGCGTGACCATGCACCACTGCAGATAAAACGGCCGCGCCGTGTTTTCGGCGACGAATTTCAGTGCCTCTGTCGCGAACAGGTCGTCGGCAAACTGCACTGCCTTCGTGGCATACCCGGCACCCGAACTTCCGACCGGGACGATTGTGTTCGGAACAGCAGTCCTTGCTTCGTTCCGCCAAAGGAAGTCGGGGAAATGATTATGAGCATGCTGCTGGTTGAGGTATCCGAAGAACTCATCGAACCCGTGTTTCCGTGGCAAACCGCTGTCGGCTGCTCCGACGTCCCCGAGTCCCCATTTGCCGATCAGGGCCGTTTGGTACCCTGACTGCTGCAGCACTCGGGCAATCGTCAGGTCACCTTCCTGAAGTGCCTGAGCGGCGGGATTCTTC
>JANNGQ010001234.1:0-5839 GCA_031403975.1 Planctomycetota bacterium | reverse complement strand
GCAACGGATGAAATTCGGTGACTGCAGCCAGGTTTCCGGTCTGATGCAGTACGGTTACTGCACGGGTTGTGCGGCGGGAGATACAAACGAGGATGGTTTCGAAGATCTTTACATTGCGGCCTTTGGCCCGAACCAGTTCTGGATCAACAACGGAGACGGCACGTTTTCCAGCCCTTCAGGTGCTGGTATTCCGGAGATCAGCGAATGGAGTTCCAGCGTCGCGTTTGCTGATCTGAATGCAGACGCTGCGCTTGATCTCTACATTGTCAACTACGTCGTGGAATCTGATACACATCCAAAACTGTGCGATGATGCCAAGCCTGGCGTTGGGAAAACCGGCTGCTCTCCGCCATTTTTTGATGGCGTCAGCGATCGGCTGCTGCTCTCCGATGGCCATGGCGGATTTGTCGATGATTCCGCCGCATCCGGTGTATCGGCCTATTACGGGAAAGGACTGGGTGTCGCCATCTGCGATCTTGGAGGAGATCCTGCTCCGGAGATCTTTGTGGCGAATGATGGTGAGGTGAATTTTCTGTTCAGCATTGAACGTGACGATGGCCAGGGTGAGCCTGAAATACCCGGTCATCTGATTCTGAAGGAACAGGCGATCTTCGCCAACGTCGCGCTCAGTGAACACGGTTTCGCTCAGGCCAACATGGGAATTGCGGCCTCTGACCTGGACCGCAACGGACTCGTTGACATCTTTGTGACCCATTTCTTCGGTGAAACGAGTGTTTTGTACCTGAATCACTCGACATCCGAATCTCTCATGTTTCAGGATGCCACCCGAGCCTCTGCGCTGGGTCCTCCAAGTCGGACCAAGCTCGGTTTCGGTGTGGTCCCGATCGATGTCGACAACAATGGCTGGAAAGACCTGCTGATTGCCAACGGTCACACAAACGATAAAACCTGGTCCAGCGGCGGTGCTCCCTACCGGATGACACCACAGCTCTTTGAGAATCAGGGCAACGCCTCATTTGTTGACGTTTCGAACGCCGCGGGGGACTATTTCCGCCGTGAGCTGCTTGGACGCGGATTGGCGATGGGCGACCTTGATCGAGACGGTCGCATGGATGCAGTGGTGTCACAGCAGATCGACCCGTCTGTGATCCTTCGGAATGAGACGAAGTCCGCCGGATCTTCATTATTCCTCCGCCTGATCGGAAGGAAATGCTGCCGCACACCGGTCACTGCTGTTGTTACGCTGACGAGTATTCAACCTGCAGCCCGTGAACATCTCGTCGGTGGCGGCAGTTATCAATCAGCCAGCGCGAATGAGATTCACTTCGGCCTGGCGAATACCAAACAAGTCAATCTGGAAATCTTATGGCCTGACGGTGATCGCGAAATCGTGACCGAAGTTGCACCCGGTTACTGGACGATTCGACAAGGCGATTGCCGGGTGTGGTCCACCGATTCCTACTGATCCGAAGCATCAGTTGCAGTTCGGAACATCGCGTTTTGCCTGAGTCATGTGCTGGTTGAGCACCGGACGGTCGTCGGACGGGCACACGGCGAGGCAGCGTTCCAGCAGGCTCACCGCTTCGCCGGGCCGGCCGGCCCGCAGTGTCAGGATCGCGTGGTCGCGGCGTTCGCGATAAGAGCCGGGAATGAGCATCGTCAGACGGCACTGGACTCGCCAGGCCGAGACCCACAATTCACGGTTGCCGAACAGTGCCTTCAGATTATTCAGCATGCGGATCATGATTGTTCGTTCATCAACCGGTTTCAGGGACCGGCGGATTTCCGGGACTGGCAGTTCGGTCATTGCCTGCAGCCAGGTGACGCATTCCGGTTCGTTCATGATTCGGCCCTGATCGAACGCATCAATGTACAGATTACCGGTGTCTGTCTGCAGTCGAGTCAGAAAATGCGATGGCGCGGCAATGGGCTCCAGCGGAATCCCCAGTTCGTTGGCTACGTTCAGATAGACGAGGGAGAGTGAAATAGGAATGCCTCGACCCGTCTCAAGCACCCGATTGAGATAGCTCGTTTCCGGTTCCGCGAAACAGTCATCATCGCCGCGCAGATTCAGTTCTTCGGTCATGTGCCGGATGAGCAGCTTCAGCTCTTCAATTTCGGACCCGGCCTGAGTCACCGGATGAGTCAGCCTGGCGATGGATTTCTGCAGGCGCGAATGAGTCGGTTCAAACGACAGCCCGTTCTGGCCATCGCGGGCAATCTCCAGGGCCGCTGTGACGAGATCAACGTCGGTCTCCCGGCGGACGAGGCGCATGAACTGCTGATCATGTTCGAAGAGTTGACTGAACGACATGGAGAAATTTCAGGCAGGATCGGATGGGAGGTGTGAATCGGCGGTGGGCATTGTACGGGGACTTGGCACTATAGCCACGTGCTCAGAGTGCCACAATGGCGACTGTTTGATGCAGAAGCCATAGTCTTTTCGTGCCGTTTCGGCGAACATCCGACTGTTGCTGCGCGAGGCGCAGCAATCAGCAGTCCGGGGTGGCCTGCTTTCATGAGTCTGCGCATCTGAATGCAGCGCGACCGGCGAAACGGGATTTCTGTCAGATGAGCAACGCTCCGGAGATCCGGAACTTCGGCCATAATGTCCGGTTTACACCCGGAAGAATCTTTCAACCGCGTTCAGAAACAGAGCTGCTCGCCATTCTTCGCGAACATCGGCACGGGCATGTGCGAGTGATCGCATCCCGACACGCCTGGAGTCCGCTGATTGAGACCGACGATGCCCTGATTGATATGCGGCATTTCTGTCAGATCCGAATCCATGAGATCAACGGACAGACGTGTGTCACTGTCGGAGGCGGATGTCAGATCAAGACTCTGCTGAGATTCCTGAATGAGCGTGGGCTGACGACACCCTCCGTGGGTTTGATTACCGAGCAGACAATTGCCGGAGCGACGGCCACGGGGACTCATGGTTCCGGCAAACACAGTCTTTCACATTATGTGACGTCACTCCGAATCGCCTGTTTTGATGAATCGGGTGACGAACCGCAGATTGTGAACGTGAACGCAGGCGTGGAGCTTCAGGCGGCTCGCTGTTCGCTCGGTTGTCTGGGGGTCGTTGTGGAAGCGACGTTGCCCTGCATTCCTCAGTACTATGTGCAGGAAAAGATGACGCCAAAGGCAACCATCGAAGAGGTGCTGGCGCTGGAACAGAATAGTCCACTGCAGCAGTTTTTTCTGATTCCCCATCTGTGGAAATATTTTGTTCAGGAACGCCGAGCCGTCCCGGACACACGTCGCAGCCGATTTGCCGCAGTCTATCGCGTGTACTGGTTCCTGTCGGTGGATGTCGGCATACACCTGCTGATCGTGTTGTTCGCAGCCTGGTTTCGCAGCCGACACCTTGTCCGCTGCCTTTTCAGACACGTCGTGCCTCGCACCATTTTTCCCGCCTGGGTGGTTGTCGATCGCAGTGACCGGCAGCTCGTGATGGAGCACGAGTTGTTTCGGCATCTGGAGCAGGAAGTGTTCGTGCGTCGTACTGACCTTGTCGCTGCATCACATTTCGTGGCCGATATTCTGCGTCTGGCTGATGACGCGAAACATGATTTGACTCAGGACACTTCTGATCGACTGAAGGCCATCGGAAGCCTTGCAGCGGCAGAGTCTTTGCGCGGCATTTTCACACACCATTACTTTATCGCGTTTCGGAGAATCCGTCCGGACGACACGCTGATTTCGATGGCATCGGGATCCGGTGAAGACTGGTACTCAATCAGTTTCCTGACCTATGTTGAGCCGCGAGACGAGTTCTTTCAGATGGCATCATTCCTCGCCGATTCCATGAGCCGAAGTTTCAGTGCTCGCGTCCATTGGGGAAAATGGTTTCCTCTGGACGCGGATCACATCGACCGACAATATCCAACCATCGGAACGTTTCGCGAAGTCTGCCGCCGTTTTGATCCCCGCGGCGTCTTTCGCAACAGATTCGTGCGGGAGAAACTGCGGATGTGACTTACTGTTGTCCCGCCGCTCCGCGGGCGGGTATTTGTTTTTTTTGCTGTGTTTAATATGGGAACCCCCGCCGACGGAGCGGCGAGACAACAGTTAAGAACTCCAAACGTCCGTCACACGACCTCTTCAATCACCGGATTCGTCAGCCGGCCGATCTTTTCAATTTCGATTGTGACTTCATCGCCCGGCTGCAGGAACACGGGCGGCGTTCTTGCCGCACCGACACCGTGAGGTGTCCCGGTCAGAATCACAGTTCCCGGAGCGAGCACCGTGCTGGCGCTGAGGAATTCGATCAGCGTCGGGACATCGAAGATCATGTCGTCCGTGTTCCAGTCCTGCATCACGTTGCCATTCAGGACCGTGCTGATCTTCAATGCGTTGGGATTCGGGATCTCATCGGACGTGACGAGACACGGACCCAACGGGCAGAACGTGGCAAATGTTTTACCGCGGCACCATTGGCCTCCTCCGCCGTCTTTCTGCCAGTCGCGTGCACTGACGTCGTTGGCGCAACAATAGCCGAGCACATGTTCCAGCGCTTCCGTCTTAGACACGTTGTAACAGCGTTTGCCGATGACGACGGCCAGTTCACATTCGTAGTCGACCCTGTCACTGCGCAGCTTGCGAGGCAGCACAATCGGATCACCGGGATTCTGCACCGTCGTCGCAGTTTTCATGAACAGGACCGGATGAGCCGGAATCGCCTGCTTGCCCTCTTCGGCGTGCTTCCTGTAATTCAGACCGATGCACAGCACGGCAGTCGGTTCAAGCGGGGCGAGCAGCCGGGAAACGGCAACGGCCTCGCCGGTTGAAGTCAGGCCCGAGAGCAATTCGCCTTCCAGTCGTTCAAATGATCCGTCGGGCCGTTGAGTCGCATAACAGACGATTCCGGCAGACGACTGAACTCGAAAGATCTTCATCAGGAATTCCTTGCGGAGGGGAGCAAGCCAACGGGGCAGGGGAGCCCGGTCGGAAACGCAGAATAGTCATCGGCCGACGGAAGTGAAACGGGACCGGGACCCTTTGCCTTCGTGCAGTCGCATGATTGTCGTGAAGACAATGGAACGTGCCCGCGTAACAGATCACCTCGGCGATCATGGTGGTTGCACCAGACTGACAATTCTCAGGCCGGTGCCGGTCCAGAGGTTGACGATGTCTTCGTCGGTCCAGAATTCAGGGTCCTTCTGAGACGGATCGCCGATCAGGTAGAAGGGTCCGCTGTGTCGAAACAGCACCGTCGAATGGGAGACGCCGACAATCCAGCCGCGTTCTTCTTTGTAATCGGGAAACTCTGCCGAGACATCATCACTGAGTTGGCAGCAGAGCAGAGCAGGGTACTCAGCCGTGATCTGGTCGAGTCCTTCGACATCGCACTCGAAGAATTCGGCTTTAAAGTCCGTTCCTCGAAGGCGGATGGACATTCCGTGATAGAGCCCCAGCCAGGTGGTTCCTTCCCCAGTCAAACACAGTGCGGCCATTTCCTTTTCATTGGTTGCAATGCCAAGTGACGTCAGAATCGTGGCCGCGGCGGCAGCGGAACACGTGAATTCAGTTGTCTGCCTGCAAATGCGGTACGGAATGAGATCGGTCGGTTCAATCCATTCGTCACGGCAGTCACGTGGAGTTTTCGGGATGACGTAGATCTCTGACCAGATCGTCACGCCGATCAACAGCATTTGAACGGGAAGGCGACGAACAAACGTCTGCGACTTCGTTCGTTCCCAAAGCACTCCGGCCAGAGCTCCCAGAAACAGTGGAAACCAATTCGCGAGAACAATCACGGACGGCAGCGGAATCCACTTCACGATCCACAGCTGTCCCCAGACAAGTCGGACATAGACGCCAACGAGCAGCACGATGACAACGGCGAGCCCATCCAGCAGCCGCGGATGGG
>JANNGQ010001233.1:0-2161 GCA_031403975.1 Planctomycetota bacterium | reverse complement strand
AATCAGTGTTCGCTCAAACTGACCCATATTCTGGCTGTTGATCCGGAAATAGGCCTGCAGTGGAAACTCAATCTTCACGCCTTTGGGGATGTAGATAAACGAACCACCGGACCAGACTGCAGAATTCAATGCTGCAAACTTGTTGTCGCCGGGAGGAATAATGGTCGCGAAGTACTCGCGGAACATTTCCGGATGATCCCGCAGGGCCGAATCCGTGTCCGTGAAGATGACGCCCTGTTTGGCAAGGTCTTCCTGAAGACTGCCATAGACCACTTCCGATTCGTATTGCGCTTTGACGCCGGAGAGGTATTTTTTTTCGGCTTCGGGAATGCCGAGCCGGTCGTACGTCCGCCGGATGTCTTCGGGAACGTCATCCCACGACTTGCCCTGCTCGGCCGATGCCTTCATATAGTAAAAGATGTCGTTGAATTTCAGGTCGCTCATGTCGCCGCCCCAGGCCGGCATCGGGCGCGATTCAAAGATCGCGAGTGAATCCACCCGGAAGTCGGTCATCCATGCCGGCTCGTTCTTCATTTCAGAAATCTGGCGGACGATCTGTTCGTCGAGCCCTTTGCGGCTCTTGAAAACGTAGGTATCGGTCTGATCGTGAAATCCGTACTTGTAAGTACCGAATTCGACGTCTGACTTAGCGGGAGCATCGGTGGACATGATCAGTCTTCGTTCTTGTAGTTTCTACCGGCACGTGTGATTTCTGATTGATTCGGAGATTCCGGCAGTCTGCGGCTTAAACCGCAGCCGCTGCCTCGGCCCTCGCATTGTCGGCCGCGGCGTCAGGATGACGTGCACGAACCGTCGCATAGCCGTTCGCGTGAAGCTCATGAGCTAATGCGGCATCGCCGGTTTCGACGATGCGTCCGCCCAGCATCACATGCGTGAACTGCGGCGGGTTGGATTCAAGCAGACGTTCGTGATGCGTAATGATCAGAACACCCATCCGCGGACCGGCCAGTTTCGAAAGACCTTCGCTGACGACTCGCACTGCGTCACTGTCCAGCCCGCTGTCAGTCTCATCAAGAATTGCGAAACGCGGTTGCAGCATCGCCAGCTGAAGGATCTCCATGCGCTTCTTTTCGCCGCCCGAGAAACCATCATTCAGATAACGACGCGCAAATTCCTGATCCATTCCCAGTTCTGTCATCCGCTCCCGGATCTCTTTCCGGAACTCACGCATGCCGACCAGGCCTTCGCCTTCTTTGCGCTCCGGATTGCGGATGTTTGAAACCGCATGGCGCAGAAAGTCGGCCACTTTGACGCCGGGGATGACCACCGGATACTGGAAAGCCAGAAACATGCCCATTCGAGCGCGCTCATCCGCTTCCAGTTCCGTCACATTCACGCCGTCAATCTCAATGCTGCCATCCGTCACATTGTAGTTCGGGTGCCCGGCTAGAGCGTACGCCAACGTACTTTTACCGGAGCCGTTCGGGCCCATCAGAGCATGAATCTCGCCCTGACGGATTTCCATATCGACTCCCTTCAGAATCGGCGTTTCGCCAACGGAAACATGGAGATCAGAGATCTTCAGCACACTGTTCATTGCAGTAACACTTCTTTCGGAACTAATTCCGCGATGGATCAATTGACTTAACGATTCCCCGCCGCGAGACCGATGTCGGGCCAGCGGGAATGCCTGCCGACGGCGCAGGACCACAGTACTTCAGACGTTCAGAGCGGAAAACCCGGAATGATGGGGCACCGGCAATGCGGTCTCACCTCGAGTGACCCTGCGGGCTTTGATCTTGTCCTGGATCCTCATCAGGCCCTCCAGCAAGGCCTCCGGTCGCGGCGGGCAGCCGGGTACATACACGTCGACCGGTACGACCAGATCAACGCCCTTGACGACATGGTAACCGTGCTTGAAATACGGCCCTCCGCCGACAGTGCAGGCTCCCATTGCGATGACGTATTTCGGGTCGGGCATCTGCTCATACAGACGCCGCACGCGACTGGCCATTTTGAAGGTCACCGTCCCAGCGACGATCATCAGGTCTGCCTGACGCGGAGTCGCGCGAAATGCACCCGCACCGAAGCGGTCTATGTCGTACTTGCTGGCACCCGCAGCCATCATTTCAATCGCACAACAGGCCAGCCCGAATGTCATTGGCCAGATACTGGACTGCTGGCCCCAGTTCAAAGCCTG
>JANNGQ010001232.1:0-3678 GCA_031403975.1 Planctomycetota bacterium | reverse complement strand
GGGCAGATAGCTCAGTTGGTAGAGCACAGGACTGAAAATCCTGGTGTCGGGGGTTCAATTCCCCCTCTGCCCATGCAGAAGTCCCGTGTTTTCGAAAGAGAACGCGGGACTTTTTTTTGCCCTGTGGTCATGGCCGTTTTTTCGTGACTCCAGTCACACAGAGTTTGACCATCGACCTTGCCATTCCCTGTTGCATTCCGGCAACAACCGCGTGCCGAACTCCACAGAAGCGTTGGAGCTGACAGAACCGGTTTTCGAATCATGCGCCGCAAATCTTTGAATGGTGTGATGGGCTGACCTTCTGAAGTGAACTTGCCGGGTTTTGGCGGCGTTCGACGTCGTCGGCGATTGATCATCATGCTGCGCGATTTTCCGGCCTGAACGAGGCCATCCGCTTGATTCCTGGCGTGCCGCTTATCTCTGCCGGCCGCCTTCAGTCACTTCACAAACTGGTTTCGACGACAACATTAAAGTGCTTCAGGCAAGGTGATTATCTGTGGAATGGTGACATCGACGCATGAGGGCCTTGCGTTACGGCATGGTGAAAACCGGCATCAAAGCGGCGGGACCGGCGAAATCAGAAACGTGACCAGAAAGCGTTTGCTGAGTTAGGTTTACGAACCTACTTGCGATTCAAAACAGCCGTGGCACGGGAGTTGTTAGCTCGCTGAGGCAACACATCAGATTCGTGCAGCGGGATCGATTCATGTGAATGGAACTTCTGCGCAGTGGCTGTCCATCGTCTCACCAGACGTTGCCAAAGAAAGTACCCAGATGTCGAACAACGATCAGCAAGCTCCAAAATTCCGGATTACACGCCTTGAAGACCGCATCGTTCCAGGTGCCATGTCATGGATGAGCTGCTATCAGCCGCCGGTGGAAGACTGCAACGACGGATCGTACAATGGCGGGTCTGACAATGGAGGCTCAAATAAGGGTGGCTCCAGCTGTAAGAACGGATCGAGCAAGAAAGGCGGAAGCTCAAACAAGGGCGGCTCCCGCTGTAAGAACGGATCAAGCAAGAAAGGCGGAAGCTCAAACAAGGGCGGCTCCAGCTGCAAGAACGGATCGAGCAAGAAAGGCGGAAGCTCAAACAAGGGCGGCTCCCGCTGTAAGAACGGATCGAGCAAGAAGGGCGGAAGCTCAAAGAAGGGCAACAACGGCTACGGCAATGGTGGTCGCGACGGATCTCCGAACGGCAAGCAAGACCGAAGTCGCTAGGCTGCTGAATCTCTGACGATTCAGTTTTGTCTGAATCTCACAGATTTCAATTCCTGATGCGTCACACAAGGCCGGCATGAACTTTGCGCTCAGCCGGTCTTTTATCTTTCCGTACACTTCGCAATTCGATGGTTGTGTCGGACGTAACAATGGTATCGTCCTGCACTGGCAGAGTGATTCACTGTGTGGCAGTGTCAAACCGACAGCGACCGGTCCGGCGACGTAAGTTTTTACTGTTCATTCCCGCCACCGGGTTGGTCCGAATGTCGCGGGCTTAAGGTCAGCCGAACGCGTTGGCGTCGGGCCTTTGGCCGAAAAATCCTGGAGATTTCTGGTCCGTCCCGGCGCGCCGGGATCGGCCGATTTCTCAGATGACTGCGAAATGATCGAAATGGCCGTCAAAATCAGAAAATCACAATTGCCGACGTGCGCGTCGAAGGACGCTGCCAGGGAAGAATGTCCGCACTGTGTCCGCGGGCCGGAGACCTATGGTTATCTCAAACGAAGATGGGTCTACGACGTCGACCTGTCGCGGGAGCTGGTTTCAGACGGTCGGTCCCCTGTCGAACTGGAAACCGGGGACGTTGAATATCTCGTCGACAGCAGCCGCATTTATTCGCAGCATCTCGACCACGTGGACACAAAATATCCCGGCATTCTGGCTCATTTGTGGGGGCCTGGTACTGACGGAAAGTGGGAGCACGGGCATTTGTTAATCGACGGAAACCATCGTGCGGCCCGCTGTTTGAGGGACGGCGATCCGTTTTTTGCCTATTTGCTCTCAGAAGACGAAAGCGAACAGATCCTGAAACGAGGTCCGGGGCGCGACGGAGTACTCCGAGGGGAAAACGGACGCTAGCGTGTGCCGGCTGGTGTTGCCGTAATTCCTCGAACGCTCCTCATCGGAATTTCCCGTGACCACTCAAGCGATCGAACAACTCCGACTGCCGCGAGTTCGAGACGGACTGACGATTCAGGCGATTTCGTCGACGGAGTACGTCGTCAAATCCCGCGACAGTCGAGAGTACTTCAGTATCGGGCCGCAGGAAGCCTGTCTGCTGCCGCTGCTCGACGGACGGCACGACTACCGGGATATTCAACGGAAGTATGAGGAAGCCTTCAGTAACAACCTGAGCGCATCGGATCTGCAGCAATTCATCGACGCGATCAAGTCGATGGGGCTCATTCGATCGACGAACACGGAATCGTCCGTCGGCAGGCGTAAGCCCCGGAACCATTCATCCGCAGGGGATCAAGCGCTGGTTGATCGACCGGCAGCATCGGACGCGGCTCGACTGCCGACGCCTTCCATGAAGAGCAGGCGACCGCTGTTGAACGGACAGAGTTTGCTGTTCTTCCGGATTCCGTTGTGTGATCCCGATCGGCTTCTCAGTCGCCTCACGCCCGCCGTTCCGTTTCTCTGGACGCGCGGGTTTCTGATATTCGCCGCCGGCGTAATACTGAGCGCCTTGTGTGTCATGATCTCCTCTGGCGCAGCATTGGCGATCGGAATCCCTTCGAGCATCGGCTGGACGGATTTTGTGCTGTTCATCGGCGTCATGCTGGGCTGTACAGCTCTCCATGAAATGGCTCACGGAGCAACTCTCAAGCGTTTTGGCGGCGAGGTGCATGACTCCGGCCTGCTGTTCATGTTTTTCACTCCCTGCATGTACTGCAACGTCTCGGACGCGTGGCTGCTCCCTGAAAAATGGAAGCGCCTCGCGGTGACAGCAGCCGGCGGCGTCTGTGATCTCTGCCTGTGGGCCATCGGAGTCTTCGTCTGGCGTCTGACTGTCATCGGAACGTCGGTCAACCAACTGGCGTTCCTCGTACTGACGATTTGCGGTGGTCGCAGCCTGCTCAATTTCAATCCGCTGCTGAGGCTGGACGGCTATTACCTGCTCAGCGACTGGCTTTCGATTCCGAATCTCAGACCACGAGCGATGGAACACTGGATGGGCCACATGCGGTGGATGCTGTGGGGTGCGGCAAGGCCGCCGTCGATTTCGCAGTCGAGCGTGCTGCTGGTGTATGGGCTGATGTGCTGGTTGTTTGCATTGGTTTTTCTCGATCTGATCTTTCTGCAGTTCTTCGGTTACATGGGCGGACAATTCGGTGTCACGGGTCTGGCAGTCGTGGTGCTGTTATTGATGTTTGGGTTTCGACGCGTGTTCAAAGGTTTCTTCGCGGGAGAATTTGGTGCCATGCTGAAAACACGCCCAGGCCGAACGGCCTCATGGATCGTTGGACTTCTGAGCGCGGGTGCGCTGCTGTTTGTCGTTCCCGTTCGAAGTACAACGAGCGGTGAGTTCGAGATTCGTCCGGGCAATGTTGTCCAGCTGCATGTCCCTGTCGTCGGCATCGTCCAGAGTGTTGCGGTGGAAGATGGCAGTGTCGTCGAAGAAGGGCAGCTGATCGCCGAACTGAAATCGCCGTCATTGGAATCCGACATTCTCA
>JANNGQ010001231.1:0-4054 GCA_031403975.1 Planctomycetota bacterium | reverse complement strand
GTTGACGGCGACGAAGCGCGGCTGGACCGTGTCTACCGTCTCCTGTTTGCACGTAGCCCCGAACCGAACGAATGTGAGATCGCAAGACGTTTTCTCACACCGGAAAACGTCGATGCGGTTTCGACTTTGTCCATCGAAAATGTCGCAGCCAGCGAGGCGCGCTGGAAGGACTATCTGCAGGCCCTGCTCGGGCTGAACGAGTTTCATTTCGTCGACTGACGTTGTGTCAGGGGTGGCGATTTCGTTGCCTGAACACTCCGGTTCGGGCAACTGTTCCATAAATTTTCAGACAGTTTTCCGATCCCGGACTCTCTGATTCGCGCGTTTGCTCCGGATCTCTGTCAACTGGCTGAATCAACGACATGCTCCACGAATCTCTTTGCTCTTGGGTCCTCCTGCTGGCCACCTTCCCTCAGGAGACGCCGACGGAATTGCCCGGCCTCCATAATCTGAACAGGGCATCTGAAACCGTGTTTCTCGGGAGTGAACCTCACGGAGAAGAGGCCTTTGCAAGCCTCAGGAAGCTGGGCATCACGACGATCATCAGTGTCGACGGAGCCACGCCCGATGTTAAAAACGCAAAGAAGTACGGACTCCGATACATCCATATCCCGTTTGGATACGACGGAGTCCCGGACGAAGCGGCAAAAGCACTGTTTCGCGCGGCACGCGAGATTCAGTCGCCGATCTATGTGCATTGCCATCACGGAAAGCACCGAGGCCCCGCGGCGGCGGCGATTGTCTGCCTGGCAGCCGGATCAATGAACCAGATGCAGGCTGTTCAGCTGATGACCAAAGCCGGCACGAGCAAGGACTACACGGGGCTTTGGCGCGACGTGAAGTATTTCATCCCGCCCGTTCCGGATGAAATACTGCCGGAACTTGTTGAAGTTGCTCAGGTCGATTCCATTGCCGCTGCAATGGCAAAGATCGACCGCAGTTTTGACAACCTGAAACTCTGCGCAGAGGCCGGATGGACGACTCCGGAGAATCATCCGGACCTCCTCCCGGCGTCGGAAGCGCTGCTCGTTCAGGAAGGTCTGCATGAAACTGCGAGACATCTGACGTCGCGACACGACGAGCAGTTCCGCCAGTGGCTCAACGAATCAGAATCGCTCGCCGGAGAACTCTTCACCGTCGTAAAATCGGGCGATGCGGCCATGGCTTCCATCAGGCTGAAGGCCGTCGAGCAGTCCTGCAAACGGTGCCACAGCGTATACCGTGATCGGTGAGCCACCATCGCCCGGGTCAATTCCCGGGCACGTTTCCCGGTTTCATCGGTTGCCGTTCGCGCTATTGGTTTCGTTTCTCCACCACCGTCATCTGCGCCCCGTCGTTTGGCGCGAGCGCGATGCCTTTGCGAACCGGGACAGATCGACTGCCGGGCGGACGAGCCAGACGGACCATTGCAAACAGCGTACTCAGGACAACCTTCATCTCATATTGAGCGAAGGCCATGCCCAGGCACATACGATTGCCGCCACCGAAAGGAAACCACTCGTGGGCCGCGTAATGTCTTTCCAGGAACCGGTCGGGACGGAACTTCTCGGGTTCAGGATACAGGTCTTCCCGGCGATGCACGAGGTGACTGCACGGGCAAAGCACGACGCCCGGAGGATACTCTCGTCCGCTCGCAGTGAACGTGCGTTTGGTCAGCCGCACGACGAAAGGCATGATCGTCCGAACCCGCAGACTCTCACGTATCACAGCGTCAAGATACTCCATCTGGTTCAACTGGTCGGCGCGTGCCGGTCCTCCTCCCGTCGTTCGTACTGATTCGTCGGTGATTCGTTCCACAACGTCCGCGCGGGGCACGATCTGCTCCAGGATCCAGGTCAAAGCCACCGACGTCGTGTCGTGGCCGGCGAAGATCATGGTCACCAGAGCATCGCGGATCTCCTGGTTGCTGAGCGGAGTGCCGTCTTCGTGGGAAGCCTTCAGCAGATCAGCCAGAATGTTCTCGCCACGTTCCGCGGCAGGCTGCCCGCGACGTTTCTCGATCAAAGCAAACAGTATCTGGTCCAGGTCATACATTCGCCGAAAGAACGGCAGCCAGCGCGTTCTCTGAAGCAGCTCGACGGGGAGAATCTTCACGAGAATCAGTCCATACCGGCCGCGGCTGAGTTCCAGCACACCGTGCACTTTGCCCGCGAAATCCGCCAGCTCTGCGCTGGACTCCAATCCCAGCACCACCTGGAGCATCACGCGCAATGTGATCTGCTGCATCGGCTCAACCATCCTCAGCGTCCGGCCGACGGGCCAGGCCTGCACGGCTTCCACAGTGGCCACCTGCATCGCGTCGAAGAACGAACGCATCCGCTCCCCTTTCAGCGGCGGTAACAGGACACGACGCTGCCGCGCATGGGGTTCGTCGTCCAGAACGAGCACAGAGTTCCGACCCACTGAAGCAATGAGAAACTCGTTGCCCTCGCCGGAATGAAGTGTCTGAGGATCGCCCCTGAACACGTCCTGCACGGCGTCGGGCGAGGCCAGCATCACGAACTTGCCGTAACCTGCGAAACGCATCGTGAACGGATCGCCATAACGGCGAGCACACGCTTCAAGAAACGGCAACGGCGAGTGGGAATAACGGAGAAGCTGCCAGATGGCCGGCGTCGCCGGTCCGGGTGGCAACGAGTCGGACCCTTGAGCCATCTGTTTCCCCCAACACACTCATACCCCATCACGACGAAGCAAACTGTCAGGCGGCATGATACTGCCGATGCGGTCTCAAACCCGCAGCATCGGACATCGGCTGCGTTTTGGTTTGCGATGATGTGACGGCGATCCGGACGGACGATTGTTACAATGCCTCATTGTCATGGCAATCTGCAGGCAGATTCCTTCCGCCTCGCTGAAACGATTGTCAGGCAAACGCAGAAAGGAGTGAACTTCATGGCCAGGTTCTCATGGTTCAGCTCGATCACGCTGATGTTGTTGTTTGTGGTTGATCCGTGCGCCGCGAGCGACACCGGACTTACTTCGGATTCCCGGTCATCAGTCGATGCATTCGTCACAACTGAGGACGCGGGCAGAACGGACGAGTCGATCGAATACGAATGGAAAGCCGTCACGCTGAAGGCCGGATTTGCGCCTCGTGACGGGGCAGGAGCACTGACGTTCCGGAACCGTTTATGGTTGATCGGCGGCTGGAACCCCGGCGACAAGTCGCACTTTCCACGAATCTGTAACAATGAAGTCTGGAGTTCGGCCGACGGTGCAGCATGGACTCTGGAGAAACCGAACACCTTTCTGGATCGTACATTTGATCCTGTGAAGGATTGGGAAGGCCGCCACACAGCAGGCTATGCCGTGCTGCACGACAAAATGTGGATCGTCGGCGGTGACGTCAACCAGAAGCATTATCACAACGATGTCTGGAATTCGTCAGACGGCCGGACCTGGAATCTGGTCAACAAAGACAGCCCGGTTCCCTGGGGCCCTCGGGCATTGCATTACACCGTCGTGCATCGTGACATGCTGTGGGTGATTGGTGGCCAGACCGTGCCGGATCTCGCCGCCGAAGAGGAACACTTCTATCGGGATGTCTGGAATTCCGCGGACGGGCGAAACTGGGAAAAAATCGAAATCCTGGCACCTGCATGGCCGCAGCGAGGGATGATCGGCGGCAGCGCTGTCTTCAGGGGACGAATCTGGATTCTGGGTGGAGGAACATACGAGACTCCGTCGAGACCCGGCCGCTTGTTCTACAACGATGTCTGGAGCTCTGAAGACGGCATCACATGGGAACAACACACACCCGCTGCTCCCTGGCATCCTCGTCAGTATCACGACGTCGCCGTCTTCGACGATCGACTGTGGGTCCTGGAAGGATACCACCGTGACGGAGGCAACCGTAAAGATGTGTGGTATTCAGCTGACGGAAACCATTGGAACGAGGTCCCGAACACTCCGTGGGCCGCGCGCCATGCGGCCAGCGTTTATGTGCATGACGGCAGCCTGTGGATGGTGGCAGGAAACAACATGACATCTGATGTCTGGCGGCTGCAGCGAAAGTTGTGAAGTTGCGCATTTCATCAGGGCTGGAAGCCCG
>JANNGQ010001230.1:0-2522 GCA_031403975.1 Planctomycetota bacterium | reverse complement strand
GATGGGTGTTCCTTCCGGGCGAAGTCGTGGTGGATTACGCACTGCGATTGAAACAGGAACTGGACGGATCAAGACTATGGATCCATGCGTATTCCAGCGCCTGCCCCGGATACGTCCCGTCAGAACGCATCCTGCGGGAAGGCGGCTACGAAGGCGGCGGCGCGATGATCTACTATGACATTCCCGGACCATATGCGACTGGTCTGGAGCAGACGATTGTCGACGTTGTCCGGTCGCAGATCCACGAGCAGTTCAAGCCAGTTGTCGACACCGCAAGGACAGACGGAATCCGTCCTTTGCCGCCGATGGAGAGTCTGCGATCGCTTCGAACAAAGCCGGATTTCCGAGCTGAACTGGTCGCCTCCGAACCAATGATCCAAAGCCCCGTCGCGATCGCCTTCGGTCCCGATGGCCGATTGTGGGTTGCGGAAATGTGCGACTATCCTGGAGGAGGATTCGGGATTCAGAATTCAGGAGTCGGGAATCAGGAGTCACATGGTCCCGGCGGCCTTTCTGAATCCCGAATCCCGAATCCTGAATCCTCCCCCTCAGGTCAGATCCGCTGTCTTCATGACGACAACAGCGATGGGGTCTTTGATCGTTCGGAAGTGTTCTTGTCGGGTATTCCATTTCCAACGGGAGTGACGGTCTGGCGAAACGGAATTCTCATCTGCGCGGCTCCGGACATATTGTTCGCTGAAGACACGAACGGCGATGGCAAGGCCGACGACGTCCGCAAACTGTTCAGCGGTTTTGCAACTCACAATTATCAGGCTCGAGTCAACAGTCTTGAATATGGACTCGACGGCTGGGTCTATGGTGCCTGCGGAATCTTTGGCGGAGACATCACGAATGTCACGACAGGCGATGTGGTTGCCCTGGGTCAGCGAGATTTTCGGTTCAAGCCGGACACGGGCGAATTTGAACCGGTGACTGGATCGACGCAGCAAGGACGAGTCCGCAATGACCAAGACGACTGGTTCGGCTGCAACAGCGGCACAATGCTGATGCACTATCCACTGGCTGATCATTATCTGCGCCGCAATCCGTTTCTGATACCGCCGTCGACGGTTATCGGAATTGCCGCCGAACCGGATCCGGGCCGGCTGTATTCGATCTCGGACCAGGTGCTGTTCATGCTGTCAGGCCCTCCCAACCGACCGACCGCAGCATGCGGACTGGGGATTTATCGAGATGATCTCCTGGGCGAGAATTACCGCGGCAATGCATTCACGTGCGAACCCGTCAACAACCTTGTTCACCGCCAGATCATGACGCCATCCGGCGTCACGTTCACCAGTCGCCGCGCGGAGGATGAACTGGACCGGGAATTCCTTGCTTCCACGGATCCGTGGTTTCGACCCGTCCAGGTTCGCACCGGTCCCGACGGCGCGCTATGGGTGGTCGACATGTATCGCTATGTGATTGAACATCCGATCTGGATTCCGCCGGACACATTGGCCACGCTTGATCCACGCGCCGGCTCGACGATGGGCCGAATTTACCGGATTGTTCCGGAAAGTCAGCGAACCCGTACGATGCCTCGGCTCGATCAACGCACCGGGGCAGAACTGGCAGCCGCAATGGACTCGCCAAACGGAACACAGCGTGATCTTGTCCAGCAACTGATTCAGTGGCGAGATGATGCATCGGCAATTCCCGCTCTCAGCCTTCTGTGCCGAAACAGTGTTTTCCCGGCAGTTCGTGTGCAGGCGCTGTCGACCTGGGCAAACCTGATTGCAGTAGAGCCCACACCCGAACGCAGGGCGGCAAAAGTAGACACTCGCAGCGCAGGCCTTGATGACGTACTGCTTCCGATGCTCAATGACGCTGCACCGGAAGTCCGACGTCACGCCGTGAGGATCGCGGAAACTCGCACTGTCGCGTCTGTGCAGCTGCTCGATGAGTTCGTCAGTGCGTGTGACGATGAAGATCCCTTCGTACGAATTCAGGCAGGCTATTCGGCAGCACTACTGCAGCCGCCGAAAGCGTCTTTATTGCTCGCAAAGCTGCTGATGCGCGACGTCGACAATCCGTACATCGTGGCCGCCGCAAGGAGTTCGCTCGTATCGGACAATATCTCTGAAGTCCTTGACGCCCTGTTTGAGGCTGGGGCACCAAAAGAACTCGGAAATCTTGTCGTCGGAGACTTCGTCGTTCTAGCCAATGCCGATATCGTGAAGCCAGTTCTCATTTGGGACCCAGGTCAGGATCCGAATACCCGCACTTTCAGGGAGTTCGCACTGCTTTTGGAATCTCTGCGGCAGCGACCAAGCGACGACGTGGCGACGGATACTGAGTTCTTGACGGAATGCAAGGCAGCGTTTTCCGCAGCCGTTGCCACAGCAGCCAATGAAGAAATCGAACTCGAAGTGCGCATTGCGGCTGTCCGCGTGTTGGCTCACGGACCGTTCCTTGGCTTGTCGCACTCGGAGCAACTGGCGTTGCTGCTGAACAGCCGAACTCCGCCCGCCCGCGGTTCGCGTTCATCGAGCTGGTCGAGGACAGCCGTGCGTTCCAGA
>JANNGQ010001229.1:0-1979 GCA_031403975.1 Planctomycetota bacterium | reverse complement strand
CTGAATGGTCACTGAGAAAGGAAACGAGTGGAAAGGCCGGGCCCTGGTCCTCATCTGCCACAGGCTGAAGTCCGGAATAGTAAAATCAGCCGTCTTTCATGGAAAAGTGACCCCACCGGGCCGGTAGCCTTCAGAGGATGGAGATTCTATCTGATCCTGTCAAAACGGGTAAAGGCAGGATGGGTGATGCCAACGAATCGACAGGAATTCGCTGTAAGATTCGCAAAACGCAGTCGCGATTGCCGGATTGAGCATTTCCCAGCTCCTGAACTGAACGCCGATTCCGTCACGAACCCTTTTTGCCATTTGTAGTCGCGGGATTGGTTTTGCTAGGGTTTGTCGAGACTCCTTGTGAGGCAGGCTTCCAGCCTGCCTGGGTTGGAAAAACGCATGTGTTTTTGAATCGACGAGGCAGGCTGAGAGCCTGCCCCACGAAATACCACAAGCGCAGGCTGGAAGCCTGCCCCACGAAAACCGACATTGGCTGGCTGGAAGCCTTCTGCACGAAATACGAGAGCCATGAATGCCGCGAGATTTTCTGAAGGGTGCGAAGGACTCGTACGACGTCGTGGTCATCGGCAGCGGGCTGGCCGGACTGACGTCGGCGAATGTCCTCGCGCGACAGGGATACAGCGTACTCCTGCTGGAGCATCATTATCAGCTCGGCGGCATGGCGACGTGGTTCAAGAGATCCGGCGGGCACATTTTTGACATCTCTTTGCACGGCTTTCCGCATGGGATGATCAAGAGCTGCCGCAAGTACTGGACTCCGGAAATTGCCCAATCCATAGTACAGCTGAAGGGCATCCGCTTTGAGAACCCGCAGTTCTCGCTTCGCACCACATTCACTCGCGAAGATTTCACTCGCATTATCGTCGAACACTTCGGAATCAGTATTGAGACCGTGCAGCAGTTCTTCGACACGGCACGCGGAATGAATTTCTTCGATGAGCAGAAGAAGACGACACGTGAGCTGTTCGATCAGTTCTTTCCGGGCCGCGACGATGTCGTGAGGCTTCTCATGGAACCGATTACATACGCTAACGGTTCGACATTGGACGATCCGGCGATTACCTACGGCATCGTGTTTTCAAATTTCATGCAGAAAGGAGTCTACACGTTCGAAGGTGGCACGGACGCACTGGTGAACAAGATGAGGGACGAACTGAGTCGCAACGGAGTGGACATCCGGATTCGCAGTCTTGTCGAGAGGATCGAAATCAGTCCCGATCGACGGGTTACGGGCGTTGTCGTCAACGGCAGGAGCATCCGCTGCCGCACGGTCGTGTCCAATGCCAACATCAAGTCAACCATTCTGAAACTGGTCGGTGAAGAGCACTTTGACCGGAAGTTTGTTGACGACGCGAATGCCGTGCGTCTGAACAGCAGTTCGTGCCAGGTTTACATGGGGTTAAAGCCCGGCCAGGGCTTTGATGAAAGCTGCGGCGACCTGCTGTTCCACTCCGAACACAACGGTTTCGACATCGACGCGATGCTCAGCCGGCATGTGAGCAGCCGCACATTCAGTTTTTACTACCCGGAAACTCGCCCCGGCAGCAACCGCTGGCTCATCGTGTCGTCGACGAATGCCAATTACCGCGACTGGGCGGACCTGCCCGAAGCGGAGTACGAAGCGGCCAAGCAGGATCTGATCGAATCCACTCTGGACTGCCTCGAGACATACGTCCCGGATGTCCGCTCAAAACTCGATCACATTGAGGCCGCAACGCCGCGGACGTACGAACATTACACTCGGCATCTCGCCGGTTCCGCTTTCGGTACAAAGATTGTGGGTCTGCAGGTCAGCCGCGATCTGCCGCAGCAGATCGCCGGCCTGTTCGTTGCCGGATTTCTTGTCGCCGGGGCCGCGGCCGTACAGGCGCCCGTCGCGCACGACCGGATCGACGGGCGGGCGCGACCACAACTCTTCCGCACCGATCGGCACGACGTCGATGTGGCCGTTCAGGATCAGCGATCGG
>JANNGQ010001228.1:0-2004 GCA_031403975.1 Planctomycetota bacterium | reverse complement strand
GTTTCGGTATCACAAAGTGTCAATCAGCGTGACATGAACACAACAACCTGACCGACTTCGACCTTGAGGTTCACATCATCAATCGTCGGAAGAGTCGTCACGATGGCCTTCATGGAGGCTTTGTCGAAGGCGATCCATTCGGCCGTCGTACCAGAGCTGGATTCACCCACTGTGTTGTACATCTTCCGGATATTCGGACGGTTGCGAAGCGTCACGACGTCGCCGGGACGAACCATGATGCCGGGTTTGTTAACCGTTTTTCCGTTGAGCTGAAAATGGCGATGCACGATTCCCTGTCGGGCCTGAGGACGAGTCAGCGTGAATCCGGCGCGACGTACGACGTTGTCCAGACGGCGTTCGCAGAGAATCAGCAGTGTGGCTCCGGTATTGCCTGACATGCGTTTGGCCATGTCAAAGTAGCGGAACAACTGGCGGTCCCGGAGTCCGTAGTAGAATTTGATTTTTTGCTTCTCGGCCAAAGCAGCCCCGTAGATAGTGGGCTTCTTGCGGCGCTTGTGCATCCCCGGCGGATACTCTTTTCGTTCGGTGGCCTTGATGGCTCCCGCGTTCTCGTAAACGTTCATCCCCAGACGGCGGTTGATGCGTCCCTTCGGACCTGTGTAACGACCCATTTCCTTTGAAAACTCCCATACGTTACGAACGTGCTCTGCACCATCTCGACGAAACGCTCGAAGAGACCGTCACCACTGTCTGAACGAGGTGTTCAGATCCGACAGGCCATCACCGCCAGCAAGGGCGGCTGCGTGCAGAGAAAAGCCCCGCGAATCGCATTTTCATGCAGCGGGGAACGCGAAAGCGTATCGACAACCCGGCCAATGAGCAACATCGGGGCGATATAGGGCTGCAGAAAAGACTCGGTTTTCCAAGTCTCGGAGCGGTTACTGGTTCACCGCCACCTGGTTGTCAACTTTGCGAACGCCCGGCTGGAGCCGCATCAGATTGGCGGCCAGACGCTTCGATTGCGTCGATGCCGTTGAGCCCGTCAGCACGGCGATCCCCTGTGAATTCATCACCACGGTGATTCCCGAAAGTTCCGGGTAAGAAACCGTATAGCGACTCAGCGAAACCTCGTTGGCACCCGAGATCCGTCCCGACGTCTGGGCCATCGTTGCAGTCGGAAAGGAAAACCCGATGCTCATCGTCGTTCGGATTGAGCGAGGCGTTCCGGTCGTCTGCCCCTGAGAGCCGAACTGCGACTGCGTACTCTGAATCGCCTGGAACTGACGATTCATGTTCTGCTGAGTTCCCTGGAGCCCTCCGCCGACAAACGTCTCAGTCGCATTTCCCCCGATGAAACTCTGCGCCGCAGTCGCGCCTGTTGTGCTGGCCCCTGTCGTGCCGGCCCCTGTCGTGCCGGCGGAATCCGTCGTTGGGGTGGTTGTTGGCGAGCCAAGACCCGACATGGAACCGCTCAGTCCTGAAACTGCGGGCGCGCTTTGTCCCGAAGTCGGGGTCGAGCCAAACTGAGCCGCTGCTTCGCGGCAAGAACCAGCCGACAATACCAGCACACACGCAATCAGTGACGTTCGAAGCAACATCTGAATGGCCCTTCCGCGGAAACACCTTCAGCATTCCGGGGCAGCCGGAATGTGAGCATTCACTACGAGTCTTATCGAATCCAGCCCAGATTCTGCCAGCAGTCTAACCACGAAATCCGGAAATCGAGCCGCGCAAACTGCAATTCCAGCCGCCGTTGCTGCTACGTTCCGGAAAGTGACGTGTGTGACTCTGCCGTTTCTGACGGTCGTCACGCCGTGGTTTCTGACGCTATCGCGGTCGCCTTGAAGGAGAAAACTGGCCGGATTCCGCAGTTCTGCGATTGAGACGTCGTTTCCACCCTGAGTGCGCACTGCAATCCGGTATACTGCCGTCTCACTGAGTCTGAGGGTTCAACTTCAGACTTCAAATCATGAGACATCTACAGTCTTACTACAGTCACCTGAAATCGCCCGATCGGGGAACTCCCTGAACGATTCTTTGTAG
>JANNGQ010001227.1:0-8576 GCA_031403975.1 Planctomycetota bacterium | reverse complement strand
AAGGCGCGCAGCGGCTCGAGCGTCGTGACGACGGGGCGGTCGAACGCCTTGCGGGCGGCAAGGCCCTCGAGGAAGGCGCGTGCCGCGCGCTCCTGCTCATCGTCGGCGTAGAAGAGCGCGGAGCGGTACTGCGGACCGACGTCGTTCCCCTGGCGATCGACGGTTGTCGGATCGTGCGTGTGGAAAAACACATCGAGCAGCTGTTCATACTTGATTTCTTCTTCGTTGAATGTGATCTGAATCACTTCAGCGTGACCGGTGAGTCCCGTGCAGATCTCCTTGTAAGTCGGATTCAGAGTCTTGCCGCCTGCGTAACCGCTGACGACTTTCTCAACTCCCTTCAGTTTGAGAAACACGGCTTCGGTACACCAGAAACACCCGCCTCCGAAAGTGGCCAGTCGGGTTCCCGGCTGTGCATCTTTTTTCTCGTCAGTCTGGGCCTTTTCAGTCTGCGTCATTTCAAACTCCTCTGCACGGGCAGATCCCGCGCGATTGCTTCAGGGAACTACTTGTTCTGTCGCCCGGTATGCCAAACTAACGAGAGTCTACAGAAATCTCAAACAGCTTCGGCCAGTGTTTTCCGGTGACAAACAGCCGTCCGGATTTTTCGTCCCACGCGATTCCGTTCAGCACGGCTTCACGGTTGCCACGAACTTCGCGAGGCCTCAGGTGGCTGACATCGATCCACTCGGACACCGCGCCGGTTTCGGGATCAATGCACGCGATGCGGTCTTCGTACCAGACGTTTGCAAAAATCTGCCCATTTACGAATTCCAGTTCGTTGAGCTTGCTGAGAGCCCGTGCACCAGAGCGGACATTCAGCGTCCGTTCCAGCGTGAATGTCTCCGGATCCACAAATCGCAGTGCAGAACTGCCATCGCTGATAATCAATGAATGGCCGTCATGCGAGATTCCCCAACCCTCGCGAAGTCCCGGGTCAATCCCGGCGTAACGAACGGTGCCCGTTCTCTGCAACGTCTGCGCATCGTAAGTGATCAGGTAACCGTTTCGCCAGGTGAGCTGCAGAACTGTGTCTTTCCAGACTGTGATGCCCTCGCCGAAGACCTCACTCGCCAGTTTCTGTTCGAAGACCGATCGACCGGTTTCGATTTCGACTTGCCGAAGACGCGAATGGGAATACTGCCCCGTGCCTTCCAGCAACTTTCCGTCATAGAGCACCAATCCCTGACAAAAGGCCGTGGGATCGTGAGGGTATGCCCGGACAAGCTCAGCCTTAATCACTGGCGGAGCGGCGCCAGCGGAGGATTCCGTGAACAGCAGCGAAGCCCCGGCGGCAATGGCCACGATCAGCACGGCACACGGCATGACGGTCCTCCATGTCCAGCGGCGAGGTCGAACGACTGCATTATGAGTGGAAGCTGGTGCAGACACGAAGTTGACGCATCCGGACTGGAACATCGCCCCCGCATCGAAGTATGCAAAAGTGCGAATTGACCAGCATAACGGACGGTGCGACGGACGACGAGACACGTTCGAACCCGTGCAGGTACTACTCCGTGTTTCTGGATCTTGTGTTTTTGTTCCGGCCCAACGGGCCAGCAGTTCAAATAGCCAGGGCCATCGGCCCTGGAAGCGAATACAACGAGACGTTGAAGGCCCAACGGGCCGATCATTCGATTCTGAATGATGGCCTTGGACGGGGAATGGACGTTCCGTCGGGCCTTTGCAGTTCAATAGGACTCGTTTCCTGGCCCAATTGGCCAGGCCATCAGAACAAATGGCCCTTTGGGCCGGAACAATAGGAAAGCAGGCAACTCTCTCACATCCGACGAAGTTGATTTTGGACGGATGCTAAAGCAACTGTCGCGGGTCGATCGTCTGGGATCTGAGGGAGTCAGCTCACTTCACTCAACACCTGTTCGGCGACGAAAATCGGAAGCACGGGCGAGTGATGGACGGCGATGGCCACTGCGTCGCTCGGACGGCAGTCGATCTCGTGAACCGTCTCCCCGACGCGCACCTTCATGAGTGCGTAGTAGGTGTGTTCCTTCATTGAAGTAATGCGAATTTCTTCGACAGTGCCGCCCAGCTTTTCGATGACATTCTTCATGAGCTGATGAGTCATCGGCCGGAACGGGGCTTCTTCCAGCAGCCGGCGATTGATGATCTGAGCTTCAAACAGACCGATCAGAATCGGGAATGTCCGCGTGCCGCCGATTTCGCGAAGGTAGATGGCCTGCTGATCATTCAGCTCGGACACAATGACCCGGCTCAGTTCCATCTGCACAAACACGAAGGACTCCTGGTGACGGTGTTATCGTAGGGCAGGCTTCAGCCTGCCTGGTCTTTATCGTAGGGCAGGCTTCCAGCCTGCCTGGTCTTTATCGTAGGGCAGGCTTCCAGCCTGCCTGGTCTTTATCGTAGGGTAGGCTTCCAGCCTGCCTGGTCTTTATCGTGGGGCAGGCTTCCAGCCTGTTTCGTCGATTCGAAAACACGTGCGATTTTCCCAGTCAAGGCCGGCTGGAAGCCTGCCCCACCAGAAAACCGACAGTCCCCAGGCCCAGTGCTTCACAAGTCTGTGCGCTCCTGAATTCCCTGGAGTAGCGCAGAAGCCACTAAACCACCGGGGCGAGCCCAGTGGCGGATCTGCCCGAGACGGTTCTTACGGCAGACGACGGACTTTCAGGTTGCGGAAAAACACCTTGCTGCCGGGATCATGTGCCTGCAGCGCGAATGTCCCTTCACCGATGCGTCGTTCGAAGTCCTTGCTGAACGGCTCTTTGCCATCCGGTTCCGTGTAGTCCACGGTGGTTGTGTCGTTGACCTTGATCAGGACGTGTTTGCCTTCAACCTTGATGTAGGTTGTGTACCACTCGTTATCCTTGAGCGGCGGATCCAGAACGTCGACAACGCCGTACAGGCTGCCTGATTTCTTCGGATCGCTCTGGGAGACATTCACCTGGACTTCCTGACCGTATTTTGGCCAGCTGGTTTCCTGAAACTTTGTGTGAAAGTAAATCCCCGCGTTGCTGCCGGGCGTCGTCATCACTTCGCACTCAAACTCGAAATTTGTGAACGGTTTGTCGTCGCCCGCATAGAACAAGTGGCTGCGCTCGCCGTGACAAACGATCGCTCCGTCTTCGATCTTCCATGAATCCTTGTGTTCACTGGCTTTCCAGCCCTCAAATGTCTTGCCGTCCCATAGCTCTTTCCATTCGCCGGGTTTGTCTTCGGCGCTGATGCCGGATGTCAGAACACAGGCCGCCGCGAGGGCCAGAAATGCAACTCGAATCATAAAGGGACTCCGATCTGGGGTGGAATTCTGAGCCAGGAGCTCTTGCACTGTCCGAGAGATTATCGGATCTGCACGGCGGATTCCACGGACTCAAATCATCCTGCATGGACGGTCGCAAATCAGCCGGCACGCGTCAGCGTCCGGTTTCGTTGAGACTCCCAGGCAACCGGACGCTGACGCGCAATGGCACTTACTTTACCAACCCGAAGCGTCAGCGAGGTCTTCCGTCATGTCTTCACGCGACGTGAATTGCACCTCGCTGACGCTTCGGGTTTGTGTTCATCAGCGACAAACTGAGTGGCATTGCGCTAGCGCGTGCCGGCTTATGCGTTGACAATCTCAAGGCTCTGTTATCACGCCGCGTGCCTTGGAAGGTTCACACCCTCCGCGCGCTGGCTGAGGCCGCTGAAGTCAATCTCCGGACAGAACGGTGCCAGAGCCTCAACGGTCAGAGTGATGGCCTGTGGTCCCAGATGCACCCGGTCCAGAAACCAGCGGTGGTCCGGCTGGCCGCCGACGTCGAGCAAGGCTTCAAAGATTGAGACGAAGGGGACTCCGGACTGCTCGCATCGCTGAAGGAGCAGCGAGTTGAAAGTTCGGGTCACGTCCATTCTCTCCTCGAATGATCCGGCTGCCGGAAATGCCCATTCGTCAACTTTCAGCGTCGTCGGAGGAAGAACATTCCAGACCATCGTGCTGAAGCCCATTGCGTTGACTTCTTCAACGACCTGGAAATACCGATTCACACATTCTCGCGCCACGGTATCGATCGACTGACCGCTCTTCCTGCTCTGGCTGATCAGATGCGCACGGCAATCAATTTCGCCGAAGCACAGGAGAATGCGTTCCCCTTTACGAATCTTACGATGCAACACATCGAGCAGTTTCTCGCGGCCTCGCGAGGTCGTGCCCGTACGACACAGGTTGTAAGCCAGCACCGGACCAAGTCGATAGCTGCGGAAGAACGGAACGACATCGTCTGATCGTTTTGGCCACTCCGGCTGCATCTTTTCCCGACCGGAAAAGAATGAGGCATGACTGTCCCCGATGCAGTGGATCGCCGGTGATCCGGACAGCAGCAATTCACGCAGCGTGCGGGCCAGTCTGGAGAGCAGTCGCATTGTCGGATCCATGACGCGAGACGGAACGCAGAACGCGATTCAGGAGCGAAAGTCTGTCGCGTCCGGCCAAACGGAACAATGTCAATCTGTTTCGTACTCTACCACGGCCAGTCGAAGCCGAGATCCAGTGCCGGGGAGGAATGTGTCAGACTGCCGACACTGATTCGTTCCACGCCGGTTTCGGCAACGGCCCGCGCTGTCTGCAGTGTAATGCCGCCCGATGCTTCCAGCAGTGTCTGCGGAGCGTATTGATCGCGGATCAGCACAGCTGCCTTCAGCATCTCCGCAGGCATGTTGTCGAGCAGTACAATTTCCGGTTGCTCGTGCAGTACATCGCGCAGTTGTTTCAATGAATCGACTTCGATCTCGATATCTGCCCCGGCATCAATCGACGCCATGTAGCGTCGGGCGTCCGCGACGGCTGCCGCACAGGATGATTCCCCCCGCGCGGCGAGGTGGTTATCTTTGATCAGAATACCGTCGAAGAGCCCCATCCGGTGATTTACTCCTCCGCCGCATCGGACTGCGTACTTCTGCAGCAGCCGGTAGCCTGGCAGCGTCTTGCGAGTATCAAGAATGACGGCCTTCGTGCCACGGATCTGCTCGACGAATTCGGCCGTTCGCGAGGCGATCCCGCTGAGATGAGTCATAAAATTCAGGACCGTGCGTTCGCCTGTGAGCAGACTCCGCACCGGGCCTGTCATCGATGCCAGCACAGTTCCTCGCTCCACGGGATCTCCGTCGTTCAGGTTCAGTGACCATGACACAGAGCCCGGCAGCATTTGAAAGACCACGGGCAGAACAGGCAGGCCGCAAACGATGCCAGTCTGTCTCGATACGATGTTCACAGTCGCCTGCAGCTCCGCGGGTATTGTCGCCAGGCACGTCAGGTCTCCGCGATCGCGAAGATCCTCGTCGAGCGACATGCGCGTCAGAGTTTTTGCGGATGCTGCAGTGGCAGAATCAAAATCTGGTATTGGCATTGATTGAAATCGCATGATGAAAGTCGTAGGTTGGCCCCACCTGGGCCGAGCCATGTTTCTGGGCTCCGATGCTGATCTCCCGCCGACTCCGCCGCAACAGGTTGCTCGGCCCAGATGGGGCCAAGCTACAGTTTGTTGCCGCCGCTCGATAGCATCCCCAGAGGAATGCCCGAGTCTCCTCTCTCAGAGCAAGACGACCGTCCCATGTCCAACCGGTACCTCCTCGTCGCCTGCGTGCTCGCTCTCCTCGGCCCGATGAGTCACGCAGCAGAGGCGAAGCGAAATATCCTTTTCATCATGTCAGATGACCTCAACAATCTGCTGGGTTGTTACGGCGATCCGCAGGTCAAGACGCCGAATATCGATCGCCTGGCATCTCGGGGAGTTCGGTTCGATCGGGCCTATTGTGCCTTTCCCCTGTGCGGGCCGAGTCGCAATTCTATTCTGACCGGACTTTATCCGAACAGCACCGGAATTCAGGCAAACGGTCAGGTCTTTCGCCAGACGATTCCGAATCACGTCAGCCTGTCTCAGGCGTTCCGACAGCACGGATACTTCGCGGCAAGAATCGGCAAGCTCTATCATTACAACGTCCCGAACTCGATCGGTACCAACGGACACGACGATCCTGGCTCCTGGGAACTGGAGCTGAATCCGGCCGGCGTCGACCGGACGGAGGAGCATCCGCAGATCTTTTCGCTGACTCCGAATCAGTTCGGCGGAACGCTCAGTTGGTACGCATCGCCGAAAAGTGATGAGCACCACACCGACGCGATGATGGCGAAAGATGCCGATTGGGTGCTGGAACGCTGCGCACGGGACAAGAGTCGCCCGTTCTTTCTGGCGGTAGGTTTCTTTCGCCCTCACACGCCGTACGTCGCCCCGAAGGAACCTTGGTTCGACATGTACAACGAAGCCGACATTCCGGTTGTGCAGGGCGTCGAGGAGGACCGCATGGACATTCCGGCACCGGGGCTTGGCAGCCAGAAGAAAGAACAGAATGAAATGACCGACGACCTGCGCCGGAAAGCTCGCCAGGCCTATTACGCCAGCATCAGCTACATGGACGCTCAGGTCGGACACGTTGTCGATTCGCTCGACAGGCACGGCCTGGCTGATAACACGGTGATTGTGTTCACCAGTGACCACGGCTATCACATGGGGGAGCACGGACTGTGGCAGAAGATGAGCCTCTTCGAAGAAAGCGCACGAGTGCCGATGCTGATCGTGGCCCCGGGAGTGAGTTCTCCCGGCGGACTTGCCGTTGCTCCCGTGTCGCAGGTGGACCTGTTTCCGACGCTCGCGGAACTCTGCGCGATTACTCCGCCGGAGAATCTGCAGGGGCAAAGTCTCGTCCCGATGCTGAAGGATACAACGCACACCGGCCGCGGCTGGGCACTGACGCAGGTGACTCGCGGAGGCGGCGGAGGTCAGCGAAAGAATGCCAAAGCTGCCGCGGCGAACGAAGGCCGGTTCTTCGGCTACAGCCTGCGAACATCTCGCTGGCGGTACACGGTATGGGACGAAGGTAAAAAAGGGCGAGAACTCTACGACCACGACACGGATCCGCGGGAACTGGCAAATCTGGCGGAGATTGCTGAACACAAATCGACCGTTGCTGAACTCTCTCATGCCCTTCGTGAGGCCGTCATCTCGACCTTCCCGGCTGACGGCAAGACGCCCGAGATTCAGCCTGGAGTGTGGGCTCCGCAGTTTGTAGAGCCGTAGCGTTCAACGGCAAATGAGACAATGGCTCGTTTAACGGCAAGCCGAAGGCGACGGTGCTGTCCTTGCACATGCATCAATCGGGGTCATGCACCACCGTCGCCTGCGGCTTGCCGTTAAACAACTCAACGAAAGTCACGCTGTGCAATGAGTGAGCCCTTAAATCCTCGATTTATCGGTAGTCGTCACTGGGTCACACTTGCGGTTTTTGCGGTGTGCATCCTGGTCCTGGCTGCGCTGGTGATCCCCGCCATTCTGAACGCCCGAATGGCTGCCTGGCGGACGCAGTCGAAGAACAACCTCAAGCAGCTGGGGTTGGCCCTCCACAACTATCATGACACGTATGAGCAATTCCCGATTGGCGCAGACATCGGCGTCAACGGCACGGCAAAGCACGGCTGGACAATTCGTCTGGTGCCCTATATTGAGGCAAGCAATCTCTATTCGCTGATTGAGTTGAATGATCCCTGGGATGGTCCATTCAACGCCCATTTGTTTCGATTCAAACATTCGGGCTTCGCAAACCCAGCGATCAGCGAAGTGGTCACAACGGACGGATTCGGGCTGATGCACTATTCCGGGAACCCGAATGTGCTTCATCGCAACAGCACGATCTCGATGGACCAGATGACTACGGGCACCTCGCACAATTGGCTCGTGGGAGAAATCGGCGGGAATTACCAGCCGTGGGCGTATCCGTTCAATTGGCGGGTTTTGAACGATCCGCTGAGTCAGGACGCAGAGAGCTTCGGATTCTGGCGGGATGGAGGCCAGTTTTGCGTGGCCGATGGGTCCGTGAAACTCCTGACGAACGACACGGACAAGAGCATCATTGAAGCTCTCGCCAACGCTCCGCCGGTCGCAACGGCCGACGAGACGTGGCGACCTCCACGACAGTTCGAGTACTCGTCTTCGTCACACGCGCCGAATCGCGTTTTGCTCCGAGCCGACGTTGAAGTCCGCTATAGCTATAAAGGAGCCCCGGGAACAACCATTCATTTCGATGCATCGGGGGAGCCCTATTCGGCGGATGTATATTCTTCCGCGAGTCCCGAGTTCACCGTTGATGGCACACGAATTGACGTCGTGGGTACTGCTGAACAATTTCCTGAATTACGGGTTCTGATCGCTCGTGGATTTGAATTGACCGATTCGAATGTCGAGACCATTTCGAAGTTTCGTGATCTCGAATCACTGCTGGTTTGGCGAATAGCGTTGACGCCGACTGGGATCGCAACTCTGAAGACCCTGCCAAAACTGAAGGACCTCAAGTGCATGGCCGACGCTGCGACTCGCGATCTGATCATCAAATCGTTTCCCGCTGCAGATGTGCAGCTGTGATTTACTGTTGTCTCCCGGCGCGCCGGGACTCCGTCGGCTGGGATTCCTCGCTCATCCGGCCTATCGGCCACTTTCTCCTCCTTCCAGGGGGACTGTCGGTTTTATCGTGGGGCAGGCTTTCAGCCTGCCTCGTCCATTCAAAAACACATG
>JANNGQ010001226.1:0-3124 GCA_031403975.1 Planctomycetota bacterium | reverse complement strand
GTGAACTGGCTCACGAACTCAGCGACTATATCGCAGAAACCGGCTACACGCATATTCAGCTGATGCCCGTCACGGAACACCCGTTTGACGGCTCCTGGGGATACCAGACTACCGGTTACTTCGCTCCGACATCGCGATTCGGTTCACCTCACGACTTTCAGTATTTCGTCGACTACATGCACCAGCGGGGCATCGGAGTCCTGATCGACTGGGTTCCCGGACACTTTCCGACGGATACTCATGCCCTGGCGATGTTTGACGGAACGTGCCTGTATGAACATTCCGATCCGCGGCTGGGATTTCACCCGGACTGGAATACGCTGATCTTTAACTATGGTCGGCGTGAAGTGAGCGAGTTCCTGATTTCCAGTGCTCGGTTCTGGTGCGATGTGTATCACATCGACGGCATCCGCGTTGACGCCGTCGCTTCAATGCTGTATCTCGACTATTCGCGCGATTCCGGTCAGTGGGTGCCGAATCAGTACGGTGGCCGCGAGAATCTGGAAGCGATCGATTTCCTCCGCAGTTTCAACACCATGATGCATGGCGAATTCCCCGGCATCATGACGATCGCGGAAGAATCGACAGCCTGGCCCGGCGTTTCCCGCCCGTGCTACATCGGCGGTCTGGGATTCACGATGAAGTGGGACATGGGCTGGATGAACGACACGCTGCGATTCATGCGACGCGATCCGATTCACCGCAAGTATCATCTGAATGATCTGACGTTCCGCAGCATTTATGCCTTCAGTGAGAATTTTGTGCTGCCGCTGTCACATGACGAAGTCGTTCACGGTAAGCAATCATTGTTGTCTCAGATGCCGGGCGACACCTGGCAGAAGTTCGCCAACCTGCGACTGCTGCTGGCCGGGCAGTATGCAACTCCCGGAAAGAAACTGCAGTTCATGGGGATCGAGATCGGGCAGTGGAATGAGTGGAATCACGATGCCGAGATTGACTGGATTCTGCGGACCTTTGAACCTCATGAAGGCATCCGCCGGATGATCTGCGATCTCAACCGGTTGTACTCCGCTGAACCGGCGCTGTATGACGGCGATGTCGTCTCGGAGGGCTTCAACTGGATCGTCGGCGACGACCACACGAATTGTGTCGTTGCATTTGAGAGACAGACGCGCAGCCGTTCCGAGACCATTATCGTGGTCAGCAACCTGACACCGGCCCCGCGTGGCCCCTATCGGATCGGCGTTCCGAAAGCCGACTACTACAAAGAGATCTTCAACAGCGATGCCGTCTGGTACGGTGGAGCGGGAATCGGCAATAAGGGAGGCGTCTATTCAAAGCCCGAGCCCGCTCACGGTCGACCGGCCAGTATCACCGTCACTTTGCCGCCGCTCGCCACGCTGATGTTCAAGGCCGTGGCCGCTCCCGCGCCGCTCGCATAGCTGACCGGTTGCAACATCCGGCAGAACTCCCATACTGCCGCCCGCGAAACGTCACGCACCCTCGCGGCGTTTCTTCCACCAAATGACTTCATGCCGCAGGAGAAATTCATGTCCGACATTCGCCAGGGCGCAGTGACGCTCAAAGGCAATCCCGTTGCACTGGCCGGCAAGGCTCTTGCTGCCGGAGCTGCTGCTCCCGAGTTTTCACTTCAGAGCAACGCAATGGCAGAAATCACGCTGGCCAGCAGTCAGGGTAAGACTCGGATTATCGCCACGATTCCTTCGCTCGATACGCCGGTCTGTAACCTTGAAACGAAACGATTCAACGAACAGGCCGCCTCGTTGCAGAACACTGAGATTCTCGTCGTCAGTATGGATCTGCCGTTCGGCCAGAAACGCTGGTGCGGAGCTGAGAACGTCGACAAAGTGCAGACGTTGAGCGCTCACCGATGTTCGAAATTCGGTGAAGATTACGGCGTTCTGATCAAAGGCGGCCCGCTGGACCGCTGTCTCTGCCGGGCGGTGTTCGTGATTGACGGCAAGGGTACTGTGAAATACGCGGAATACTGCAAGGATATTACCGATCATCCGGACTACGACGCCGCACTAGCGGCGGCAAAGTAGAGGGTGGATGCGGGTTTTTCGTGTGTATCCGCTTACCGCGGACCACTACAATCTGGCAGACAGTATTTGGGGTGCCGGCAAGTGACCGGCACCCTGAATTGTTTTCTGCAGGTTGAATCTTTGTGTCGTCACGCCAGACCAGCAACTACCGATGCAGTTTCTGCTCCGAGAATCTTCATCATCAGTCGTATCACGGCCTGCGACGCTGTCTGTTGTTGCTGCCGGTCCGTGATTTCAAGTGCCCGCATTGTTTCGCAGTTTTCAGCCGATTTCCCGTTTCATTCAGCCGATTCTTTGGCCAGATCAGAACGCTGCAGCCTAAGGCCGTCCCGAGGATGGCGCGCACCGTGCGGCGTTTCGTTTCCCGGGCTGCAGATGAATGCCAGCGACGAACGTACCGGGCTTTGTCCGGCCTCGGCAAATGGACCGTTCGTACGGAAGAAGCGACTGCCGGATACATCGGCGGATTTCTGCGATTTGCCCGGACTGCCGCTTCTCGGCCTTTCCGGCGAACTCGCAGGAACAGAAAATCCTCAGCGTCGCGTTCCGGCACCCGCAGATCGGAACGGTGACGCGGACCGGTCACACGCATGTGCCTGAAGGACAGGGCCTCATGAAAGTCATTTTGTCTCTGCTGGCGATGTTTTGCGTTTCAGAAAACCTGCTGAGCGCAACGAATGCCGATGATGACGAGCAGTTTTTTCGGGAAGCGGTCGGCGCGGCACGCGTCAACATACGCTTGCACATTCGCCCATGGGACTTCAGGCTCGAGCAGGTGTGTCGGCGTGCAGAGCAGCCCGCCGCGTTCCCCGGCGATCGTGAGGTTGCGTTGCACCGCCTGGGCAACCTCCTCCGGCGAAGCGAAGGGCATCGTGGTTTGCGTGCCGATGGTTCCCCAGAAGGAGAGACGATCTCCGAACTGGGCATGGATGTCCGCGAAGTCCATACACTCGGGCTGAACGGGGTTCAGCACGTCCACGCCGGCTTCGATCAGATCGGGAATCAAAGGCGTGACGAACCCGCAGGAGTGGTAGGCGATGAGGATATCCGGTTTGGCAGTCTTGGCCGCGGTGATGACCGCGGTCAGTCGCGGCTTG
>JANNGQ010001225.1:0-3163 GCA_031403975.1 Planctomycetota bacterium | reverse complement strand
GAACTCGCCAAGCTCGCGCGCGGCAGTTTGCGCGACGCACTCTCGATCACCGATCAATTGCTGGCGCTGGTCGGCAATGCGCCGACACTCGCGGACGTCAATCGCGTCGCACCCGCCGGCGGGCCGGACAAAGTCGACGAGCTGCTCAACCTCTCAGCCCGATGCCGCATGGAAAGTCGTCACGTCGCGTCAGCCGACGGCAGACGAACTGGCTGATCTGAGATTTGCGTGGGCAGTTTGCCGGCATGTGAAATCCAACGCGATCGTGTTTGCGAAAAACGGGATGCTGCTGGGTGCCGGAGCTGGACAGATGAGCCGGCTCGATTCGTCCATGATCGCCGCGTATAAGTCCGGTGATCGCAGTCACGGCGGCGTGGTTGCGTCCGATGCATTCTTTCCCTTCCGCGACGGCATTGACGCAGCGGCCAAAGCCGGAATCAAAGCCGCCATTCAGCCGGGAGGATCAAAGAACGACGACGAAGTCATCGCCGCGTGTCATGAACACGGCATGGCCATGATCTTTACTGGCATGAGACACTTTCGGCATTAAGGCCTCACGGCGGATCGTAACCACCGGGGTGCCAGGGATGGCATCGGCAGATGCGGTGAGTGCCTTTCCAGAGTGCTTTCCACAGGCCGTATTTGTGAACGGCCCGAATAAAGTATTGACTGCAGGACGGATGAAACCGACAGGTGTGACCCAGCAGCGGACTGATTGTCCATTGGTAAGCCCGGACAAACAGAATCGCAACGCATCCGGGCAGATTCACGATTCGGGCACACGCATCCGCAGCCGAAGTCGTGGGGCTTCGGTCCGAACTCTCCGTAGCCGAAGTCGTGAGACTTCGGTCCGAACTCTCACGAGTCCGGCTACTTCCGGAACGTGTTTCATGAGCGTCGCGGCTTGCCCCGGCACTGTCGAACGGTGTCTGGTGGTTCGACGCAGAAGCTGGCTGGTTCACGGCGCAGGCTCCGTGTCTGAAATTGAATCGACCGCCCGTACGCCTCGATTCTGACACTGCCGCAGGAGCCGTCGATCAAGTCGTTGGGCGAGTTGACGCAGCGAATTGGTGTAGTTCGCCAGGGTTGAGTCTGTCCGGTTGCGCGGCACTAGAACCAGATCCAGTCCGAGAGGAAGCTGCTGCAGTGTCAGCCGAAAGGACTCTTTCAACCGCCTCCGCTTCAGATTTCTCCGTACCGCAGGCCCGTGCTTGCGGGAAACACTCAGTCCCAGTCGTGAGTATCCAAGAAGGTTCCTGACGGCAAACACAAGCAGATGATCATCGCCGACACGCAGTCCGGATGCGTAAATCTGCGCGAAGTCACGAGACTGCCGCAGGTGCATGCGAGGAAGAAATCGCTGATCGGAGGTCATGCGAATTGTTCTTCCCGATGTTGAGCCTGACGTCACAGAAACCATCAGTACACAAGAGTTGCAAAGCCACTTAAGGAATCAATTCAGCCGACAGCGCTAGCTGCGGGCCAATGTTCTCCAGCGTTTTTCGGACAATGGCCCGACGCTAGCGCGTTCGGCTGGGCTCAAGTCCCCGCCACCGGGCCTGTCCCGGTGGTTTAACGGCTTTTGCACCACTTCGCCACCCCTGAAACTGCACTCGAAACGTAAACGGGAGTCGTGCAAAAGCCTGCGGGCCATCGGGGCATGGGGACTGTCAGATTAGTCGTAGGGTAGGCTTCAGCCTGCCGATATCATCCCGATCGTGTTGTTTTCGCGATGAAACTGGCAGGCTGAAGCCTACCCTACGAAGATGCTTCACTATTTCGACAGTCCCCAAGCCCGGTGGGGTCACTTCGTTCCGATGGAAAGGTCTTCAGTTAGCCGACACGCAATAAAGGTGTTTGTTCGACCGGAAGAAGATCTGTCCGTCACTGATCGCCGGAGTCGCACTGAAGTCTTCAGTTTCAGCGGTCAGGCGATTCGTGGCATGCTGTTCGAACGTGTCACTTGCTTTGATGACGTGAATGTCACCTCCGCGAGTCGCGTAATAGATCTTGCCATCTCCCAACACTGGCGATGAATAGTCCTGGCTGCCGAATCCTCCTCCGCCCCCACGTCCCCCGCGACCGCCACCGCCTGGCGGCTGTCCAAGTCCTCCTCCGCCTCCGAAACCACTTGGACGACCGCCACCCGGCGGTTGACCAGGGCCACCACCCGGAGCTCCGTCGCCGCTCGGTCTTCCGCTTCCCGGTCTGCCGCCTCCAGGATTATCTCCGCCACCACCGCCCTGCATCCGAGCCTGGAAGATCTCCTTGTCGTCCGCTGCGTTGATGCACGAGATCATTGTCCCGGACAGAAGGTAGAGCCGGCCTTCATACAGCAGAGGGGTCGAGAATTTCGAGCTGTCCCGTCCCGACCAGACCACATTTGTAGCGGAGACATCTCCTTTGCCTCCGGACTTGACTGCGATCGAACCGCCGCCGCCCCCGGGACCGCCGCCAACGACAGCGTAGATCGTTGAGTCGGCAACGACGACACTGGTGTTAAACTGATTGGTTTCCATTGCGCTGCAAAACCACTTCAATTTTCCGGTCGCCGGGTTGATCCCCCAGATTTCGTAAGGTGCTCCGATGACGATGTCCGTTCGGGCGTCGTCGACCTTCGAAACAGCGGGAGTGCCCCAGACGCTTCCCAGGCCGTCACCTTCGGCCCGCCACAGTTCTTTGCCCGTATTCTTATCGAGACCAACGACAGCGCGAGCCTCGGCACCGGCCGGCACAACGAGCACGTCTTCATGAATGATCGGACTTGACGATGATCCCCAGGCCATGTTGTCGGAACCGGTGCCGACACTGGATTTCCAGAGTTCCGTACCGTCGAGGTCATACGCGAGAACGCCCGATTTGCCGAAGAAGACATAAACGTTCTTACCATCCGAAACCGGCGTGTGCGATGCATATCCGTGCTGCGGTACGCCCGCTCCCCCGTATACATCTTCGGGCAGCACAGCTTCAACGGTCTTCTCCCAGATGGTGGTTCCGGTAGCCCGCTCAATGCAGATCAGGTGACGCTTCAGATCCGTCATATCACCAGCATCCTGCGGGTTCACTCCGTACCCGGAGTAGCACGTGACGAACACGCGATCACCGACAACGATCGGACACGACACGCCGGGCCCCGGAAGCGCCACTTTCCATTTGAGATTCT
>JANNGQ010001224.1:0-2422 GCA_031403975.1 Planctomycetota bacterium | reverse complement strand
GTGACGCCGGACGGCGGAGTGGGTGGAATGGACCCGGCAAAGGGGTTGATGGAGCGGAAGGTGAAGTCCATGGCGAGGTGTGTTCCATCGGCTGCTTCACGATCCGTCCGACCGCGAAAACGGTGCAGAAATGCGGTCAGGAAAACTTTGCAGGACCACGCTCCAAGTGCCAACAAAACAAGGCCGGCTGCAATAAACAGCCAAACGCCGCGAACGAAGGCCGCTGGGCGGTACCGCAATTCAATCGTATGGTGCCCCTGACTGAGTACGACGCCTCGCAATGCGTGATTCACGCACAGCAATGGCACCGACTGGCCATCGACAGTTGCCTGCCAGCCGGCATCGTAGCGGTCGCCGATCACTACCATCCCGGACGTATGCATTTCAGCAATCAGCGAGATCTCCTGCGGGTTCTCACTGGTCAACTCCACAGTGCCTGAGCAATTGTCCGGAAGTGCGGCCGGAAGTTCAGTCACGAATGCCTGTGTGGCCGGCGCAAAGCTCCACGGCATCATGGATGAAAGCACGTCCTTCCGCGAAGGCAGTTTCGTGACTCGGTTCGGTATCCAGGCCCGCGGCAGAGCACCCTGGTTGACGAAGACCGTGTATCCACCCCCTTGAAATGCGGGATGCGGCATCTCGACAGGTTCTGAAAAGACCACATATCGCAGCCCCAGCATGTTCAGCACAGGGTGCAGCCTGAACGATTCCGTGGGCTCGACGGGCGCTTCAAAAACCGGGAAATACCACATCGATCGGGCATATTCGACAGCCGTCGTCCGTTGTCGATCATAAGAGATCGACAGCAGCTCAATCATGGGAAGTGGATCGACACCATCATAGCCCCGGATGTCGCTCAGCTGATGTGATTCCAGCAGTTTCGGCGGGAGACACTGTACGCCCAGCACCCGACCAGGTGTTGACCGCTGAATGAACTCCAGTGCGGGCAACCGCGGATAATACAATGTCGGGTCCGGCTGTGGATGGAGATGCCACGCTCTTGTCAGCAGTTCCAGCACCAGGAGCGCACCGAGGATCGCGCCGTATCGGGAATATTCCGTCCGACCGCGCAAAATGACTGCCCATAGTATCAGCGTCGCTGTCAGCCAGCCCAGCTGTTGCCGATATGACGCTGAGAATCCCCGCACAAGCTGAGTAATCGAAAGTCCGGGCTGGCCTTGCGAGTCAATCTTCCGCAGCTCTTCCGGCCAGTACGACAGCCCGCCGGCGCAAGCGACAAGACAGACAATCGTGGTACACACTCCGAGATGCAATGACCACGATTTCTTTCGCAGCGAACCCGTCTGAAATTGCTCGAGACCAACCACAGCAAGCATCAGGATGGACCATGATGACGCAAACACCAACCGGCTGGCTGACAGCATTTTCAGGCCAGGCAGCCGCCACACCTGGACGAATCCCGGCAGATTCAATTGCCAGCTCAGGCCCAGAACTGCAAGCAGCGCCAGGCAGCAGACCCAACCTCGGCGTGTTCGATCAAGCCATGCCCAGGGGAGGGCAAATAACATCGCAAGGCACCCGGCATAAGCCCCTGCGGCACTTTCCAGACGGACACCGCTTTCGCGCAGCATAAATACAGAGTCATCACTCTCAGTTCCGTATGCTTCCGGGAACACAACCAATGGGATTGCCTTCCATCCCACCGGGGGACGCACCTCCTGTCCTTCGCCGCGACCAGCAAGACGCGTGCTGGTCTGAAGGTAGTCGAGCAGTGGTGACAGTAACGGCGCAGCCAGCAGAAATCCCAGGAACCACCCCGCCGCAGTTGCGATTGCCGGACGAACAATCGACGACATTTGACGAGATCTGAACCATCCGGCAACCACATGCCACGTCCAGATGCATCCCGTGACAAGCAGCACCTGGCCGGCGATATCCGCTGGTCCGCTTAACAGTGTGAGGGCCGTTGCAACTGCCAGCCCAACCACGCGCCTGGCTGTAACTTTCTCAACGAGCGCCAATGCCGCCAGGACTTCCCAGGGGAAACAGGCGACCGGATAGCTGAGATCGTAACCTTGCCAGAGAGTCAGGAATCCTGTCAGCGGATACGCGACGCCCGCCGTGATCGCAGACGTCGAATTGATATCCAGGACAAGCGAGGCGAATCGCCAGGCACCCGTGGCTGCGACGAGGGCAACTGCCAATTGAATCCACGGCAACACGCGCGGTCCGGGCCAGAGAACATACATCAATTCGAACGGCGAAAAGACCGGAGCTTTGGCCAGCGGCGTACCGGCAAACGCGTATGGCGTCCACAAAGGAAATCGACCCGCTCGGTATTCGGCAGCCATGAACCAGCGATGTGGTTCGCTCACCTGCACAAGATCCGATCGGCTATAGTTCGGCAGTGGGCGATTCGCAGGATGCTGCGGCAGATAAATTCCAGGACGGGTAAGAATAT
>JANNGQ010001223.1:0-2541 GCA_031403975.1 Planctomycetota bacterium | reverse complement strand
GTCCCGGCAGCGGCAAAGCCAGGTGGTGTCAGAATCAGGCGATTCACGAACGGAATCGACGGCAGGAACCGATTCAGGATGGCCGCCACAGCAATCACCGTGACCATCGCGCCAGCTAACGACCCGAGGCTGCCCATCGATTCTTCAAAACTCTCCGTCGCACTCATGCCGGCATACGTGTGACTGGCCATAATGAGTGAACCCATCGTGAGCAGCAGACCAGACACTCCGAACACCCCGAAACCGGGCACCACGAAAACCTCCAGAGCCAGCAGTCCCATACCCAGAGCAAACAGAATCAGCTCCAGGCTGCCGGCGGTTCCTCCCAGAAATCGGCTCCAGAAGAACAGTGAGAAGAAGACGGCCGACAGAATCGCGAAGAACCCGGACGGCACGTGCAATTCGACATAGATGCAGATAATCGCCACAGTAATCAGAAAGAACGAACCGAGCCCGGTATTCAGAATCGTCACGAGTACGTCAACCCATGTGCTCTCTGCCGGTGTCAGATCAACGTTTTCGGCAATTCCCAGGCGGGCTCTCAACTCGCTCAGATCGTGACAAGGAGCATCCGCCAGACCGAGTTCATAAGCCCGCTCACCTGTGACGGTCAGCAGAATCCCTTCGCGCGACTCTGGAACCATCGGCCCCTTGATCCATGCCTCGTTTTGCGCCTGCAGTTCAGGTTCCGACATGAATGTGACCTGCCCGGTTGCCTTGTTTGTTGCCCGATAGACAACAAGGTCTTTGTCAATCATTGCCTGAAGCAGAGCCGGAGGACGGTTCTTGCGCTTCGCCAGCGTCGCCGCGAACTGCAGGAACGGGCTGACAATTTTCTCAGGAGCGCGTTCGAAAGCGCCGCCCTCCGCCGTTTCCATAATGACTCCGATGTCTCCGATCTGGGCGTCGGGATGCATCAGGATTCTGTCGCAGCCGAAGGCGATCAGGGCACCCCCGCTCCAGGCCCCTTCAGGAATCCATGCCACGGTTGTGACTTTTGAAGGATCAAGCTCTGAAATTGCCATCGCGATATGCTCTGCGACGTTCTTATCCCCTCCCGGCGAATCGACATGAAAGATCAGCATGTTGGCACCGTCAGCGACGGCATTCCGCAATTCACGTTCGACGAAGTCGCCGAGCATTCCATGAATCACTCCGTGAACCGCGATCACTTTGGCCACGACCGGCTTGTCGCCGTTTTCCGTCTCCCGCATGGCCTCAAGCGGCAGGCTGTAGGCGGCGACCAGTTCTGTCCGGTTCTTCAGCGTTCTTGCGACAAGGAATCCCGCGCGCTCGGAATCCGCCGCATGAAACAGTCCCGGACTTCCGGCATCCTTCACCATCTCCGTCTTCGAAATAACGGCGTTCTGACTCTGAAGTTCCCGTAGTTCAGTCTGAGTCAAAAACCGCTGTTGAGCCGTACCGCCAGCATCGTCTGTCGTGACTCGCATGAGCGCGACGGTCGGGTCCATCATCGCCTGGGCCACAGCACGCGACAGCCGCCCGTTACGGCGGCGATCAACGATACCCAGAACAAAACTCTGCTCATCGGCGGGAACAGGGCTGCCGCGACCAATATCACCAAGTGAGGCATCCGGATGCATCACAATATCGTGGCACGCCAGCGCCAGAATGACATGAGTGCCCTCGACAGATTTCGGCAGCCACGCCACCGTTCGGACCCTGCTGATATCCGCTGATGTCAGAAACCGGGCGACGTCACTGACCTGGCCGAAGCGGCTGGAACCCGGTTCAATCTCCAGCACCAGCACGCCTTCGCGGTCCTCCCGGACGGCCTGTGCCTGCAGTTCGAGGGCAAGATTGTTCAAACGCCCCACCATCTGGTCGTCGATCGGACTGGTCACGGTGATGAATCGTCCGAATGGACGCTTAACCAGCGTTTCTGCCGGGCCCTCATCAGCCTGTCCGGCAGACACGTACAGACTCAGACCTGCCAGCAGCATTGCAGCCAGAGGAATGCGTCTCATTATTCAACTCCGCGAAAAGTTTGATCGTCCCAAATCCACATGGCAATTATAGCGGGGCTTGGCGCACAGGAGTAAAGTGTGTTGTCATTTCGCCGCATCGGGGAGAACCCTGGCAACAGAATGCACAAATCGCGATACCTTCGTCGCGGATGACAGCTTTTGCCCGGCGCAACGCCTTTCTTCGAATTCCGATTCCTTGAAACGGCACAATCGTCGTACCAGGCGAACTACCGACAGCTCCTTGCTACGATCCGGGCGCACTGAGCAGCGGAACCGCAGTCATTTCCCGATCTGGCCGAACCTGTGCGAGTTCGGAGCGGCGTCTCATGACTTAGAATCCTCCCAGTATTCAACTGCCGTGCGCCGACGATCCTCTCCGGAAAGCGCTAACAAGGCCCTGCCCGTGCCTCATGACATCTACGAAAACCCGCTGATCACTCGCTACGCCTCCCGGGAAATGGCGACAACCTGGTCGGCACAGAAGAAGCACTCGACGTGGCGCAGACTCTGGGTTGCGCTCGCCGAGTGTCAGCAGCAACTCGGCCTGCATATC
>JANNGQ010001222.1:0-2190 GCA_031403975.1 Planctomycetota bacterium | reverse complement strand
CAGGCTTTGCGCTGTATGTCGAGTGTTCTGCGCTGCCGACCTCTTGGGGTGCAGTCGCAGCGCGGCGACATGATGTAACCGTGCGCGTGAGCCCAATGGCACTCACTCTGTGGAACAATTGTCCCCAATTGTTCATCCGGTCGCAGGCGGAACAGTTGAGACAACTGTTCTACACTGCGACAAATCATAGCAAAGAATCGTTCACGGCGTCGGGCCTATCGCGGTACGGAGTAAATCCGCCACTCGCGACCCTGCCAGAGCGGTTCGGCAACGAACGGGCCAAGGATGCGGGTGAGGATAAAGTCACAGTCCGCCTGGCCTCGCAGAATTGAAAGATCTGCCGCATCATAGAGTCCGTCGGAGGAACTCTTCAGAGTCCAGTCATGCAGCCACCATAATCTGGAATCCCACGTCAGAATCCCCGCGGTGTCCTGCGGGCAATCCTTGTAGCAGACATACTCGGCTCGTTCCGCCATCCATTTGAACGCGAACGATTCACGCGGGGTGAGCACCAGCGACTCTGCCGGCGTGTTGTCACGAATCCAGCGGCAGGCTTCCTGCCATTCTGCAAACTGTCCTGTCGTGTACCCCGGCGGCGCGACTTCCCGGTTGTGCCAGGCAAGAGCCAGCGGAATTCCGATCACCGCGACCACGATCCTCACGACAGGCGCTGCGCGTGTTCCGGATAACCCTGTCACGCCTGCCTGCAGCAGTCGTGTGAGCGCGAATGAAGCCGTAATCGGCAGCAACGCATCAAACGCTCGGAACGGGTAGAATTTCAGCAGCGCGGCCCGCCATTCCCAGCCTGTCATCTCCGGAGCCGCCTCAGTGTGCCAGCCAATCGAGACACCGGTTGCTGCGACCAGGGCAGTCATGCCGAAGACAATCAGCAGACAGCTCCATGCCTCGGATGACTGGCGCGTCTTTGAGCCGGTCGGCGGCAACGACGAAGAATCGATGCGTCGGGACCAGAATGTCGCGACGACGATGCCGTACAGCAGGGCCGCCGCGAATTTCCACTGTGACGGCAGAAGTTCCATCGGGTCGAGGTGATGTTTCAGCCGCCAGAACACCTGGATGAACGATGCCATCTCGCGGTCATTCTGCGGGCTGCTCTGGTCGAGCACGAGTCGCATTGCAGGAACCAGCCCCGGCAATGCAAGCAGAATCGCTGCTGTTGCAAAAAGACCGATTCCCGTCAATCGTTTCAACAGTCCCGTCGTGCGCTTGTCGTTGTCTGCACCGCAGACAAGACGCGAATCGCACGGTTTGTTCGCGGAGCGAACGGCGACAATGATGTTCCATCCACTCGCCAGGCAGATGCTGACCGCAACCCAGCCGCCCACGACCGGGTGCAGCGAACAGGCCAGTCCGCAGAGAACACCGGCCCCGGTCATCCAGCCGGGGCAGCATCGAACTTGTCCCCGGATCCAGAGGCTGATCGCGATCAGACTCAGTCCCCACGCCGCAATCTTTGACTCGAATCCGCCGAGCAGCCATTCGCCGGAAAAATTTCCAAGCTGACTGATCGTCGCAAACGCCGCAGCAGCAATGATTCTCCACCTTGCGCTCGATCCGATGGAGCGACCCAGGAATGTCCATCCCGTCGCCAGAAGGACGGCGGAAATCGTTCGCCCGAGCAAAGCAATTGCGTCGAAAGACAGCCAGCGCGTCAAAGCTCCGGTCACCACGAAGAAGCAGTAATGTGCGTTCACCGACGACAAAAAGAAATCGCGAGAACACCAGCCTGGATCTTCGAACGCGCGGGCCTTGCAGAGATAATGCGGCTCGTTGATGCCGGGGATCGGGCTGCTGAGCAGTGCGACGCTCAGAAACACTCCGGAAATGACTAGTCCGGAGAGCCAGATGCTTCGAGCAGACTCATGATCGGAGCATTCTTGAATCTGTGCGTCGTGAACGATTCTTGACGAGACAAATCGCAGGACAACCCCCTCATCTCCCGGCGAGTCGGTGCGTGGTCCCTACATCAAAAACGGCCCGCCATCTCCTTCGCCAACGGCGCGAGGGGACCGTCAGTTTTACCGTGGGGCAGGCTTCCAGCCTGCCTCGTCTCTATCGTGGGGCAGGCTGGAAGCCGGCCTCGTCTGTATCGTGGGGCAGGCTGAAAGCCGGCCTCGTCTGTATCGTGGGGCAGGCTGAAAGCCGGCCTCGTCTGTATCGTGGGGCAGG
>JANNGQ010001221.1:0-2513 GCA_031403975.1 Planctomycetota bacterium | reverse complement strand
CCCTAATATACTTGTAAGTGAAACCACCAAGGAGTAGAATCAAGATAAGACAACATGAAACCCCTATGCGAGTGAGTAATATATTGGAGCGACGATCGTTTCCATCCCGTCCGGCAGCGCGCTGATGAAGGGCATGGCATGCGCCTGACGGGCGGCCTCGTCGACCTGTTCCCGAGTTGCTTCCGAATTGCCGTAGCGGATGTTCTCAAAGATCGAATCGTTGAACAGCATCGTCTCCTGAGTCACCAGGCCGATCTGCCGGCGCAGGTCCAGAGTACGGAATTCACGGATGTCCACGCCATCAATCAGAACCGTTCCTTCATTCGGATCGATGAATCTCGGCAGCAGGCTGACCAGAGTGGACTTGCCGGACCCGTTGCCGCCGACAACAGCCACGACCTCGCCAAACTTAACGTTCAGACTGACATCCTTCAGCGCTAACGGACGCTGTGCTTCGCCGCCTTCCGTGCCCTCGTAGCGGAATGACACATTCTGCAGCGTGACGGCCGATTCATGCCGCACCATCATGTGCGGCGTTTTCGGTTCCGGAATAATGGATCGTTCGTCGATCAGCTGGAAGACCCGTTCTGAGCCTGCCATGCCTCGTTTGATGACGCTGAAGATGCCTGACAGTTTTCTCAGCGGATCCATCGTACCCAGCAGCATCGCGTACAGTGTGCCCAGCTCTTCGATCTTCATCGGCTGTCTTGAGAGCTGAATTCCCCACAGTTCATTGGTCTCCCGAAGCACCAGATACGCTCCGGGAAACATCGCCGCAAAGATGGCGAGAGTGGCAAGGATTTCAGTGACGGGACGTACCACGGCTCCGACCCGCACGATCCTCATGCAGTCCTCATAGTAGGCCCGGTTCGCATTCAGAAACTGTTTGCGGTGCCGACGATATCCCGAGAAGGCGATGACAATTTTCGACGAATGAAATGTCTCCGAGATGCAGGTGTAGATGTACGACATGCTCTGCATGGTGCGGTGCGACGCATCCCGCAGTTTCTTGCCGAAGCGGTGCAGGATATACCCCAGCACCGGCACAATGGTCACGGTCAGCAGCGCCAGCCGCCAGTTGATGAAGAAGGCAAAGGCCGTGCAGAAAATCATCTTGAGAGGTTCTCGGATCATCGTGATCCCGAAGATCCGGATTGTGCCCGTCATCTGTTCGATGTCGTTCGTCATGCGTGCCATCAGCTGCGCTGTTCCGATGCGGTTGACCGACTGATAATCCAGTCGCAGCGCTGAGCGGAAACATGCCTGACGGATCGAGTTGACAGTCAACTGCACGACGCTGCCGACCAGAAGTTCTTCCACATAGATGAACATGTCCTTCAGCACTGTGGCGACCAGCAGGACCCCGATGATCAGGACCATGGTGTCGAACTTATCGCGAGGCACATACGGCAGAAGCCGGTCACGAGTCCAGGTTGCCAGCATCAGATTGTGAGACGCCGTGCTGAGTCGACTCTGAATCCTCGCCTGAAGTTCAATCTGAGCCGGCTGCAGTTTTCGCAACTGCTCGTTCTCGATCGCGATTGCCTTCTCCTGATCGGCGATTATCGAATCCACATAGCCGTGCAGACTGTCGTTCTGAAACAGCACTTTGATGACAGGAAACGCCACCGACAGATTCATCGCCCATAGAAATGAGACGACGATGGCGCAGCCGACGGACATGAAAAACAGCCGCCGAAACGGCCAGAGATGTTCAAGGATACGGATATAGACTTGCATAGTTAGTTGGGGATCAGGCAGCCTTCAGTGCCATTGTCGGTCGGACCGTCAACTCAAAGATTCCACAGCCGAACCGAAGTCCGAAAGTGTCACGGGCGTCGATAGACATCGGATCTGCGTCGGCATGAAGATTCTCATCGTCGCCTACATAGGAGAACGAGTTCAGATCAAACGTTCCGGCAAACAGATTCAAAAGATACGGCAGCCGGAAAACGCGGTGCGCGTTGAATTCGATGCGCTGCGTCCGGGAGATTGGTGTCGAAAGATAGAGCTTCCCGCCCGGTTTCAGCATCCGGCGAAGATTGGCCAGCCCCTGAAGGTGTCCTTCGTACTGCAGGGAGTCACCGTAGCGGCCCAGCCCGAAGTGCTCGATGGCGTGCAGGCAAGAGAGTGAATCCGTCGCCGCAATCAGTGACGGCGGCAGTTCCGCCATCAGATCGGCGCACAGGAACCGAATGTTAGGAGTGCTGCTCGTCAACGGCCGTACGTCGATCGCTTCGACTTCGCGGAACGTGGCGAGATGCGCCACAAAGCCGTCAACTCGCGAGCCGACGTCGATGTGCCGCTGCGGCTGGCTGCGGTAGATTTTCTGGGCGACCAGCAGATCCTGGTGAAAATAGTGCCCGCACGCGCTGCCAGCCGGCTTCGCACGTTCGTCGAGGACCGGAAACAGTGAGCCGAATTCAAAGGGCTCCTGCGATGTCTTCGCCTGTGTCCGGAGTGCTCGATACGCGCTGACGTAAGACGGCAGCCGGGCCAGATTCCTGAGCAGG
>JANNGQ010001220.1:0-2801 GCA_031403975.1 Planctomycetota bacterium | reverse complement strand
GTTGAGGTTTCGACGACTCGCAAGGCCGTGGCTGTACTCATGGACGTGAGCGGCAGCATGCAGACGATTGATCCGGAAGGAACGTCAGATGATTTTCGCTGGGCATTGTCGCAGGGTGAATCGGGCGAGTTCCCTGCGACGAGGGCGGCCGACCGAGCGGTGGCCGCCGCAGCGATGGCAGAGAAGCATCTGTTGAATGCGACGGCAGCACTGATTCAGCATCAGCGGGAGAGTCTGATTGTCGAAACGACAACCGCTGCGAGATCGGCGATCGATCGCATTCGCGAAAACGCAGCCATTGTCGCTGCTGAGCACAGCGAGTCGCGTTCTTCGAACGCCGAAGGGTCGTCAGGAACAACCGCGCGGCGCATTGTGCGGGAGCTGGAAGGCCCGGAATTTGTTGCCTTTGCCGAACTCTGTGAAGCACTCCAGAAAGGCCGGGCACCGTCGGAGAAAGGATGGCGGGAAGGACTGCCCGACCTGCAGAATCGACTTGCCGGAATTCGTCGTCAACTCAACGAACTTGCGAGAGACGTCGCTCAGCAGGAAACAGTGACTGCGCAAAACCAGCAGCCTCAACTGTTGTCCTCTGTACAACGAGTCCCCCGCATGGTTCGCGCGGCCGGGCTGTTGGTTTCACTCATCAGCACCACACTGAATTCAATGCAGGAAACGGCGGATGTTCGAATCAGCACATTTGATCAGTCACCTGCACTGCTGACCGGGCAAACCTCAGCCGCCGAAGCGATCAGACAATTCCTTCCGGACCCGAAACAGGATCTCGAAGCAGCTCGTGAATTTTCAGCGAATGCCGGAACCAGTATTTCGTCCGTGCTGGAGCAGCTCAGCCGGGATCGCCGCGACCAGCCGCTGGCTGCGGCATTCATTCTGACCGACGCGGCTCACAACAAGACAGGGGTGGCGAATCCTCGCGAAGCCGCCACAGATCTGGATGGTACCCCGGTCTATGTGATTCCGATCGGCAATACTCAATACGTTCGTGACGTCCTGGTCCAGTCCGTGTTCTGCCCTGCCGTCGCAATGCGAAACGATGACATTGTTATCGAAGCCGTCATTCAGGCGTACGAATGCGAAGGGGAATCGTGCTTTGTTCAGCTGCTTCAGGATGGACAGCCGATTGACAGCCGAACCGTGCAGCTGGATTCAGGCTTTGCCGTGCGGCGAGTTCGATTCGATCAGAAAATGGCCGAAGTCGGCGTTCAGCGATTTCAGATTGCCGTCACGCCGGTGGAGAAGGAGCTGTCGGAGCAGAACAACGTCGATCATTTCGAAGTCAACGTCACTCGCAGCGAGATCAAACTGTTGCTGGCGGATGAGATGCCTCGATGGGAGTATCGTTACCTGGCCCAGCTGTTTCGCCGTGATCCCAAAGTGGAGCTGGACGAGATGCTGTTTCATCCGCGAGCGATTGCCACGGGGCGTCGCAGTGAGACGGGCACGTTTCCTGTGACCATTGACGAGTGGGACCAGTACGATGTCGTCCTGCTCGGCGATCTGACGACTGATCACCTGTCCGTGGCAGCTCAGGAGTCGCTGATTGGCTACCTCAGGGAACGCGGCGGCACACTGATTCTGATCGCAGGAAAGGAATCGATGCCCGAGTCGTTCGCCGAACATCCGCTCGCCGATGTGCTTCCGGTCACTCGTATTGCCCCGGCTGACGCGATTGTCGACGACAGCGGATACTCATTCCATGTGACGGAGGCAGGCCGTTCTCACAATGCACTGATGATCGGTGAAACGGAAGAAGCGACGCGAGTCGCATGGGACTTCATTAATCAGTTTGCACCGTTGCATGAAGTGTCTCCGTGGCGGTTGCCCCGCCCGTCGGCAACGACCTTGATCGCAGCCGTTTCCAAAGGCACCCTGGATGCAGAACATTCCGCGCAGACAAGTGCGTTTCTCAGCTGGCAACCTGTGGGGCGAGGACGAGTTGTGTACCTGGCCGGGCCGGACACATATCGACTGCGTTTTCTGCGAGGCGACCGGCTGCACTATCGGTTCTGGGGTCAGATGCTGCGATGGGCACTTGCCGCCGATCTGTCGGCAGGATCGGAACGCGTGCGAATTCGGTCTGACAAGACACAGTACGACATGGACGAATCGATTCAGGTGATCGTTCGCCTGACCGATGAAAACGGCAAACCGGCCGTCACCAACAGCGAACTTCTCGCGATCGCTCGTCATGAGGATGAAGAGCACTCGGCGCCACTCATTGTTGATGAACTGATCCCCGGACAATACGTTGGACAATTCAAGTCGCTGCCACCGGGTGAATATCAAGTTGAACCGGCAGGTGACGCCATCATTCAGTTGCTCAAAGATCCTGAGCTGCAGGTGTCGTCGGCCGTTTTTTCCGTTCAGTCCGATCAGCCTGTGGAGTTTCTGGACACTCGTTGCGACCGCGCGCTGGCTCAGCAGATCGCGGACATCACGGGAGGTCAGGTATTGCATCCGACGGCTGTCGAAGAAGTTCTGCGGCTGACAGATCTGAAACCGGAAGTGGCGCAGAAGATGGACCCACAGCCGCTCTGGCTGAAGTGGAAATATCTGTGGATCGTGTTTGGCTGTCTGCAGACGGAGTGGATCGTGCGAAAGGTGAAGGGGTTGTCGTAGTGATTAATGTCGAATGAGCCGTGGGGGAGGCCTTACAGCCAGGCGGACCAAGCGCGTGTTTTTTTCAGTGGTAAATGGCAGGCTGGAAAGCCAGCCCCACCGGGATTCGGCGTTTGCAGATGAATAATGCAGGCTGAAGCCAAACCAACGGGGGAAGGGGGTGG
>JANNGQ010001219.1:0-8087 GCA_031403975.1 Planctomycetota bacterium | reverse complement strand
CGAGTCGATTGTCTGGTCAAACTCCAGCCTGTCGGCGATCGGGATCGCAGCGGCGACCACTATGGCGACAGCAAGCAGCAGCCAGTTGCGACAATCCGTCAGTCGATTCATAAGCATCCTTTGCCAGAGGCGAAGGATGGTAATGCAAGACCGCTCAGCAGTCGAAGTACATTGCAAACTCGTAGGGATGCGGTCGCTGATTGATGGCCTTGACCTCGTCGTCTCGCTTGTGCTGAATCCAGCGTTCGATGACGTCGGGCGTAAAGACATCTCCCCGCAACAGGAAATCGTGATCCCTCTGCAGGGCTTCCAGAGCCGCGTCAAGTGTTGCCGGAGTACAGACCAGGCCGGATCGCTCCTCCGGAGCCAGATCGTAGAGATCCTTGTCCTGAGGTCGGCCTGGGGACGTGCGATTCTGGATTCCGTCAAGCATCGCCATCAGGATGGCCGACATTGCGAGGTACGGATTGCAGGCCGCATCCGGACAGCGGAACTCAAAGCGTCGCTTCATTTCATGGCCGGAATTCGCCGGGATCCGAATTGCCGCCGATCGGTTGCGGTAGCTGTAGGAGAGATTCACAGGAGCCTCAAATCCCGGAGCCAGACGCTTGTAGCTGTTCGTCGTAGGACAGCAGAACGCCAGCAGTGCCGGTGCATGCTGCAGCAGGCCACCCATCGCAAACATCGCCGTTTCACTGAGCCCGCCGTAACCGCTTCCGGCGAATAGCGGATGCTCGTCCTTGCAGAGCGCCAGAGTCATATGCAGACCGGAGCCGTTGTCGTTCCAGAGCGGTTTGGGCATGAACGTGGCAGTCTTGCCGTGCCGGGCCGCGACGTTGCGAACGATATACTTCAGCCGCAGCAGTTTGTCGGAGATCTTCACCAGCGTGTCGCTGCGAAGATCCACTTCGCACTGACCGCCGGAGGCCACTTCATGATGCTGGCCTTCCGTCCGGATGCCGCTGTCTTCCAGCAGCAGCATGATTTCGGTGCGCAGATCCTGCAGTGAATCCACTGGAGGCATCGGCAGATATCCTTCGCGATACCGGATCTGATTGCCGCCGTTCGAGCGGTCACCGCCGCGGTTCCATTGCCCTTCCGCGCTGTCGATGTGGTAGTAACCTTCGTGTTCCTGCTGGTCGAAGCGGACGCTGTCGAAGACGAAAAACTCAGCCTCCGCACCGAACAGAGCGCGATCGGCGATTCCCGTTGACCGCATGTAGTTTTCAGCCTTCCGCGCGATGTTGCGGGGATCGCGGGGATACGTCTGATGCGTCACCGGATCCTTGACGTTGCACAGCATCGCCAGAGTCGACTTCATGAACGGGTCGACAAAGTATGTCTGCGATTCCGGCACGATCAGCATGTCGCTCTCGTGAATCGCCTGCCAGCCCCGAAGGGACGATCCGTCGAACGAAAACCCGTGTTCAAAACTCTCTTCAGTCAGCTGATCTGCCGGGATCGTGAAATGCCGCTGAGAGCCGCAGAAATCCGAGAATCGCAGATCGATGGCGCGGATCTCCCGCTGACGGCAGAGAGCGAGGACTTCACGCGGAGACAGCTGATTTTCAGACATTGGCAAATAATCGAGTTGTGGAGACGTGTCTCGCAGACGCAGTGCTGATGAAGGATCGCCGGGGCAACGGAATGGTCAGGCCGAGGGCGAGCCGTGCATCATGCAAGAATAGTGCCGTCGCCGTCAGTTCGGCCTTTGACCGGAAAAACGAACTGCTGTGAGGATTATATTTAAGGCAGTGTTGCCGGAAATTCCATCATCCGGCAGCATTAATGATTGAACAGGAATTCGCGGCTGCTCACGATGCTCCAGACCAGATCTTCCAGGACCACTCGCCGTTCTTCCGCCGGAGTCGCCGCGAACAACACCGTCAGTTCGTCTTTTTCGTGCTGCCGAGGAAGTCGCGCGAGGCAGGACAGGAAGACTTCATCCAGCAGTTCGGCGTCGGATTCTGATTCGGCAAGCCAGCGTGCCAGGCGGTTCTCCGGGACGGCCAGTTTGTCGTTCACCGTCGACCCGTTGGAAATGTGCAGCACCTGCACCATGCTTGGTTCGTCAGAGCGTTCGCATTCACATGTAATGCGGCGTTGATTGCGGCCGAACGTCTGCAGAAAATAGGACTCCACCGCTGAATCATGCAACTGAATCGCGCGAGTGCCCTTCGGATAAATGTCCGTCGGCTTGATATCTGCTCCGGGGTAAACGATTCTTGTGAACTCGCTCGGAACATCGGTCACCTGAGAGACTGCATCCAGCAGCACTTCGGCCATCAGTCTCCGCGGGAAGCAACGCGAGTAATGCCTCTGGTCGCCGACGTTTTCCGGCAAGGGCCGGCTGTCCCGCTGATACGTTTCAGACAAAAGGATTGTGCGCATCAGTGATTTGAGGTTGTAATCTTCATCGACGAGATACTGTGCAGTCGCGGCGAGCAGTTCTTCGTTGCTGGCCGGGTTGGAAGCCCGCATGTCGTCCACCTGTTCGACAAGTCCGACGCCGAAAAAGTTCTTCCAGACACGGTTGGTGACCGACCGCGCAAACATGGAGTTTTCCTTCGACGTCAGCCACCGAGCAAGGTACTCACGACGATCTCCGGGAGCATCGAACGCCACCGCTGCAGCATCCAGCGGAGTCGGCGGCTGAGGCTTACCGGTTCGTGGCTGAACCAGTTCACCGGATGAGGCGGTCACCAGCGTGCGCAGTCCGTCACCGTTGCGGGGATCACCGCCCCAACCTTTTCCCCGGACTCGCGAAAACAGATTCGCAAAAGCGTAATACTGGTCGTTTGTCCATTTTTCCAGCGGATGGTTGTGGCATTTTGCACAACCGATGGAGAGTCCCATGAATGCCTGGCTGACATTTTCCGCCATCTCTTCCGGCGACTGGTGAAGAGCATAGAAATTCGTCGCTCCGTTTTCGAAGCTGGAGCCCCTGGAGGTCACCAGCAGACTCACGAACTGATCCCAGGGTGTGTTCGCAGCGACGTGATCGCGAATCCATTTGTAGTAGGCGTTGACGGCATCAGGTCGCAATTCTGCGCCGTTCAGCAACAGCAGATCCGACCAGCGGTACGTCCAGTAATCGACGTACTCCGAGCGCTGGAGCAGTGACTCAATCAGGCGATCCCGTTTGTTGGCGGATTCGTCGGCCAGGAATTCACGCACCTCGGAACTCGTCGGCAACGTACCGATCGTATCAACGAATACGCGGCGCACGAACACTTCATCCGAACACACGGGCGACGGTCTGAGATTCAGACGGCGCAACTGATTCAGGACCAGTTCGTCTATGAAATTCCGCCGACCGGCGACGGCAAACTCCGCTGCGTCAATCTCCTGTTCGTACGGTACAGTCATGCGGGCGATGACGATCCGACTCGAGAACCAAGCCGAGATGGCCCCTTCACCGGGGCCGATCACACTGACCAGTCCGTCTTCATCCACCGTCGCGACCACTTCGTTCGCGGAAGTAAACTTCGTGAGCCGTGTAACATCCTCCACGCGCCCGTCCGAATAATGAGCCCTCACCAGAACCGGTTGGGTAATGCCGGTCTTCAGAGTCGCTCGTTCAGGAAGGACTTCCAGCCGCTCCAGGCGAGCGTCCGCTTCTGCAGGAGCAATCGCACCGGCGGCAATCCACTCCGCGACGATCCGGTAGTGCCACGACTCAGGCGTCAGCTGAAGCCCTCCCTTGTGCGGTACGGCGTTCGTGGGTTTGGTCAGCAACAGGCTTGCCGCGGGTTCCGCCAGCTCAACTCGACGCCCAAGCTGCTGTTCGACGATCGTGAAGTAGTCGCGTTCCGGGTCGTAGCCCCGGAGCGACAGCTTGAACCCGCCTTTGCCCGCTAAGGCTCCGTGACAGGCTCCGGAATTGCAGCCCATTCGCGCCAGCACCGGCTGGACATGATTCCTGAACGACCAGCCGAACGGCTGATTTATGCCCGTGACTGTCACATTCTGCGACGATGCTTCGTCGGACGAGCCTTCAATCCTGACTACGGCGGAACCGTCACTCACCGGAATCAGCTGCATTCCGTCGATTCTCACGACAGCCGGATTCTCACTGAGCAGACGAATGCCTGGATCCGCTGGCCCGACTGCTTCCTCACCGACGAATCGTTCGGCGAGGACTCGATGAGTCCCTTCGATGCCCCATAGCGTCAGTTCCTGCGGCAGAAGTCGGACACTGTCCTGAGCCGGAAGCATCGACGCGGCAACAGTCAGGCACATGCATGTTGCAACAATCGAACGAATATCGGTCATCGGAGACTCCCACAAGGCCGTGGGCTCCCGTTGGAGGGTAAGGAAATCAGTCGACGGTCAGATGATCAACGACGACGCCCGTCCAATCAAGTCTGTCGCCTTGGCATTGACCCATTTCGGGCTTTCCAGCAAGATCCGCCGGTTCTCTCGCTCCGGTGGTCTCAATCGCCGGTGCCCTCGATGTCTCTCGACTCTCCAACTCCGTGCCAGCCGTGTGTTTTCCGCGGTTTTTCGCACATTTCGGCTGACGTGTGTTCATGACCACAGGATCAATACCGGATCGCTTTGAACAGGCTCGACTGGAGAAGCTGGAGAAGATTCAGTCTCTCGGCCACGATCCGTGGGGCCAGAGATTCGACGATCACGAAGCCATTGCCATCGCGCGGTCGAGATGCCCCGCTGAGTCAGGCATCGACGGTGAACCCGTCCGTGTCGCCGGGCGGATACGGACTCGTCGAAAGGCCGGCAAACTGCGATTCATCGATCTGCAGGACCAGACCGGTCGGATGCAGCTGATGTTTTCTCGCGGTGACCTGACAGAACCACAATGGGAGTTGATGAGTGCTCTCGACGACGGCGACCTGATCGGAGCGGACGGCGTCCTTCGGCGAACGAACACCGGTGAACCTTCCGTGTTCGTAAAGCAACTGACGGTATTGTGTAAGTCACTGACTCAGCCGCCGGAGAAGTATCACGGCCTGAAAGACGAAGAGATTCTGGTCCGCCAGAGGTATCTCGACCTGATCTACTCCGACGGAGTACTCGAACGGATGCTGCAACGTTCGGCGATCGTTGATTCGGTTCGCCAGACTCTGAGAAATCAGCGATTTCACGAAGTCGAAACGCCCGTGCTGCATGCAGTCGCCGGTGGTGCTGCTGCGAAACCGTTTGCGACTCATCACAATGCGCTGGACATGAAGCTGTATCTCCGCATCGCGCTGGAACTGCATTTGAAGCGGCTGATGGTCGGCGGTATCGAACGGGTTTATGAAATCGGGCGAGTTTTCCGAAACGAAGGCGTCGATGCGACGCACAACCCTGAATTTACCATGCTGGAGGTGTATCAGGCCTACGGCAACTATGAATCGATGATGGACCTCACGGAACAGATCGTCGTCGATGCGGCACGAGCAGTGGTTGCGGCAGCGGTCTCAAAAAGTAGCCCTCACGCTCCGCGTGAGGAGCCTTCCGGGGAAAATCGGAATGCAGGAACCGATGGCACACCATTTTCTGCTGCTCACCACACTATGGAACACGGGCTGGGGTCCCATGCTACGACTGAGACTGAGGCCGACAGACTGCTGCTGCCGTGGGGCGAAACAGGAGACACGATCGATCTGACACCGCCGTGGCCGCGAAAAAAGTACGCGGAGCTGTTCCGGGAACACGCCGGCTGCGACATGCGGGACTCCGCTGCGGTCGCCGCTGTGGCAGCTGGCTTCGGGATTGAGACCGCTGGTGTCCATGAAGACGTCGTCGTCAATGAAGTGTTCGAGAAGACCGTTGAGGACCATCTCAGCGGGCCCGTATTCGTCATTGATTATCCGTCATCGATCTGTCCGCTGACAAAACGGAAGCAATCCGATCCGTCAATCGCTGAACGCTTCGAGCTTTATGTCCGCGGAATGGAACTGGCAAATGCCTACACGGAACTGAACGATCCGCGTCTCCAGGAGGAGCTGTTCCGGACTCAGCTGGCCGGGCAGTCCTCTGAAGACTCCATGGCGAAAATGGACCACGATTTTGTGAAGGCTCTGAAGGTCGGAATGCCGCCCGCAGGAGGTCTGGGAATCGGCATCGACCGCCTCGTTATGCTGCTCACCAATCGTCACACAATTAAGGACGTCATCTTCTTCCCGTTAGTTCGGCACGAAGATGCAGAGATACCAGTTGTCGAACAGAAGAATCCTGAACCAGTCGCAGGGTAGGCTAGTCTTCAGCCTGCCGAGAACACCCCTGGTGTTGTGTTTTCTCGATGCGACTGGCGCATAAGCCGTTAAACCACCGGGGCAGGCCCGGTGGCAGTGAGATCGAGCCTCGAGTCCGACATTCTGACGATTCCGCACTGGAGTGCGAACGATGTACAAGCTGCTGCTGTGTGTTCGGTATCTGCGAACTCGCTATATCGCACTGGCCTGCATTATCAGCGTCATGCTGGGAGTCGCCACGATGATCGTGGTCAACAGCGTGATGGCCGGATTCACGCACGAGATGCGTGATCGCCTGCATAATTTCCTGGCCGACATCGTGATCGAATCCCGCAGCATGGACGGGATTGAAGACGCCAGGCGGCAGATGGCGACAGTGCAGGAAGCCGCCGGTGACTACATCGCCGCGATGACTCCCACGATCGAGATTCCCGGTATGATCACATTCACCGACCCCTACAGCGGTGAGACCTATACATCACTCGTGCAGATTCAGGGAGTTGATCCGCAGGGCAAGGCGCTGGTCGGTCCGCTGCAGGATTATCTCGACAGCTACAACCCCGTGATTGAAGATGATGTGGTTGTACGTGAACCGCTGCGGAGTCGTAAAGAACCCCTGAGCTGGGAGCTGACTGATTCTGCGATCGCGCACCGGAAGTTCCGCAAAGAACAGGATGCGCTGTATCTGCAGGACGCCAATCAGACTGATTCTCTGCCACAGACTGCCCCCGCCGGCACGAACGATACGCCGGTCGGATCAGGTTCGGCATTGCCCGCCGGACCCGAGCCCGCGGCACCGCCTGACTTCGACAGTATCGGAACAACGATTGAAGAAGTCGAAACAACAATCGGGGCTCTCACCGTCGCCGACGACGCATCAACGGCGGGCTCCGACGCAACGGCGGATCTGATGTCTCCGGAGGAAATGCTGCCCGACCCGCTGGCCGACGCTGCCGCCCGTCGAAATCGAACAGACCCGCTGCCGGCGAGGATTTTTCTCGGAGAAGGCATTGTGGGATTCCAGTCTCAGGATCCGAAGACCGGCAAACTCTACAAGGTGATGATGGTCGAACCGGGCGACGATGTGATTCTCAGCACCATGACAGCCGGGCGACCTCCGGAAGTGACGAAGTTTTCGGCCACAGTCGTTGACAGTTTCCGCAGCGGCATGAACGAATACGACACCAGCATCGTGCTGATGAATATCAACGAGCTGCAGAAAAACCGCGGTATGAGCGGCAGTAACTCAATCACGTCGATTCATATCAGACTGAAAGACTACAACGACGCTGCGAAGGCGATCGCGGCACTCGAACGCGCGTTTCCGCCGGGCATGGTCAGCATCAAAACGTGGGAAGAAAAGCAGAGCCTGCTGTTGTCGGCTGTCGAAGTCGAAACAGCAATTCTGAACGTACTGCTGTTTCTGATCATCACCGTTGCCGGCTTCGGAATTCTGGCGATCTTTTACATGATCGTTGTCGAGAAGACTCGCGACATCGGCATTCTTAAATCGCTCGGCGCAAGCTCGAACGGCGTCATGTCAATCTTTCTGAGTTACGGCCTTGGACTTGGTATCGTCGGGAGCACCGCGGGAGTCTGCATCGGACTGCTGTTCGTGCGGTATATCAATCAGATCGAAGACGGTCTGAGCTGGCTCACGGGCCGGAAAGTCTTCGACGAAAAGATCTATTACTTTTTTGAAATCCCCACCAGTGTGAATCCGCTGATGGTGATGTCCGTCGCGTTCGGTGCAATCTCGATCGCTGTCCTGGCCAGCATCCTCCCGGCCCGCCGGGCCGCAAGGCTGTAAGCATCGAGCTCGAGTTTTTCGTCATCGACATGAGTTTTCCTCCAAAACGTTGTGAACCTACTCCCAGAACCAAC
>JANNGQ010001218.1:0-1524 GCA_031403975.1 Planctomycetota bacterium | reverse complement strand
GACCGCCCTGTGCCGATCACCGATCACGGGAAACCGATTGCTGAGTTGTTTGTCTGACCCGCCTTATGACCTTTTCTTTCCGCGACGTCGGCCTTTGCCGGCGAAGCCGGGGGCCGTGCTGCCTTCGTCTTCCGGCACGGCCTGGCCCATTTTCTGTTTGAGGTCATGCACACGGTCGCGCAACTGCGCGGCGCGTTCGAAGTCGAGTTTCCCGGCGGCTTCGAGCATTTCTCGTTCGAGTTCCCGAAGGTACTCCTGGGTCACAAACTGAGCTTCTCCCGTCACTCCGGAGGATTCCCGCTCGATGCGGCGGGCCTGAATTTCCTCTTCGATGCCTTTGCGGATCGCCTTCTGGATCGTTTCCGGTGTGATCCCGTGCTGTTCGTTGTACTCGGTCTGCAGCTTGCGTCGCCGATTCGTCTCGTCGATGGCCCGCTGCATGCTTTCGGTGACTTTATCGGCGTACAGAATCACCTGCGCGTTGATGTTGCGGGCTGAGCGACCGATCGTCTGGATGAGACTTGTTTCGCTTCTCAGAAATCCTTCCTTGTCAGCATCGAGGATGGCGACGAGCGACACTTCCGGAAGATCCAGACCCTCACGAAGCAGGTTGACCCCGATGACCGCATCGAATTTTCCTTCGCGCAGCTCGCGCAGAATCTCGACGCGTTCCAGCGCGTTAAGTTCCGAATGCAGCCACTCACAGCGGACGTTTTCCTCCTTCATGTAGCTGCTCAGGTCTTCGGCCAGCCGCTTCGTCAGGGCCGTGATCAGAACACGTTCGCCGATCGCCGCACGTTCGCGGACCTGTTCGATCAGATGCTGCACCTGACCTCGCGCCGGGACGACGCGGATCTCGGGATCGATCAGCCCCGTCGGTCGAATTACCTGTTCGATGACTTCGCCGCCGGTCTGGTCGAGCTCCCAGTTGCCGGGAGTCGCCGACACGAAGACCCGATACGACGGCTTGGCGTTCCATTCATCAAACTTCAGCGGTCGGTTGTCCTTCGCCATCGGCAGGCGAAAACCGTGATCGACCAGTGTCGTCTTGCGGGCATTGTCGCCTGCGAACATCGCCCGGATCTGAGGCAGTGTGGCGTGCGATTCGTCGACGAAGATCAGGAAATCCTCCGGAAAGAAATCGTACAGCGTGTAGGGTGCTTCGCCCGGTTTACGGCCAGCCAATGCCCGACTGTAGTTTTCGATGCCCGGGCAGAAGCCCGTTTCTTTCATCAGCTCCAGATCATGTCGAGTCCTTGCGGCCAGACGCTGAGCTTCCAGCAGTTTTCCTTCCTTTTTGAACCTTTCCAGTGTCGAGTCCAGTTCTTCGCGGATTTCATCCAAAGCCGCATCAATGCGACTTTGCGGCAGCACAAAGTGTTTGGCCGGATAAATGTAGATCTCTTTCAGCGACTGTGATTCGCGGCCGGACACCGGATCGATCATGCTCAGTTTTTCGATCTCGTCGCCCCACAACTCGATGCGGTAAGCAAATTCTTCGTACGCCGGCCAGCATTCGATGAC
>JANNGQ010001217.1:0-2188 GCA_031403975.1 Planctomycetota bacterium | reverse complement strand
GCGACGTCGGTGAAGAACTTCCCGTCCGGCGAGACACTCGCTGTGTGGTGCATCGCAGGATCGGTCAGTCGCCTGTCGCTGAAGAGACCGGCGTCACAATCGCCATCGAGAATCATGCCAACGATCTGTTTGAGTCGGCTGATGCTCTTCGCTATCTGAATGAACTTTCACCATCGAAGCATCTCGCCGTCGCGCTCGCGCCCTATCATCTGCCACAGGACGCCGAACAACTGGCCGCGTTGATTCGTGAGTTGGGCGACAGAATCGCCATGTTTTACGCCTGGCAGCACGGCGACGGCTGCATGACAAAGCTCCCGAAGGAACTGGAATTGCTGCAGTTGCCAGGTCGAGGCCCGCTGGACTTTGCTCCGCTGCTGAAGGCTCTTGCGGACATCAACTATCAGGGCTGGACGGAGATTTTCATGCACCCGGTTCCGCGAGGAATCCCGATTCTCGAAACAGCAGCCGAAGTTACCGAAGAAATCAACCGCGCACGCGAGTATCTTGCGGGACTGTGAAGTTACTGTTGGCCAGCCGCTCCGACGGCTGGGTTTGCGTGACGCCACGCCCCGAATCAAACGCCCGCCGGCGGAGCGGCGGGCCAACAGTAGTCAAACATGCCATCCGAAAGAGTCCTCATCATCGTGGGCGACGCTACTGAAACGCTCGACACGATGTACCCCTATTACCGTCTGATCGAAGCGGGATTCCAGCCCGTCGTGGCCGCTCCCGAAAAACGTCGTTATCAGATGGTGCTGCACGAAGTGAAGCCCGGATGGACGATCACAAAGGAATGGGAAGGCTACATGATCGACGCCGATATTGCCTTTCGCGACATTCAGGAAGACGAATACGCCGGCATCCTGTTCTCTGGCGGCCGCGCGCCGGAGTACATTCGCTACGACGAAGATCTTGTTCGGGTCACCCGGCATTTCTTCGACTCGAACAAGCCCGTTGCGAGTGTCTGTCACGGAGTTGAGATTCCGGCCTACGCAGGCTGCGTGAAGGGCCGAAAAATGGCGACAGTGCCTAAGTGCCGGTTCGACCTGGAAGTCTGCGGCGGCATTTTCGTCAATGAACCCTGCGTCATCGACGGCAACCTCGTGAGTGGTCGCACATTTCATGACAACGGCCATTATGTCGCTCCGTGGATCCGGATGCTGGAACAGCGACGATCCGCGTAGGAGAGCTCCTCAGTTCGTAGACAGCCCGATCCCCGAATTCAGCAGCAGCGGCATGTCGTTCGGGTCGTCCGAATCCGGCTCTGCGCGATTCTCTGTCTTCAGGCGATGAGCAAGCACCTGGTCGCGATAATCCCGCAGAGGACTGATCAATGCGGCATTCACAAATCGCCGGCGGCGAAGGAAATCGGTGGTGTTAACACCGGCCGCCGCGCTCGTCGCTTCCATCAGCTCCAATGCTCTGTTCGTAACGCGCACGGACTGATCCACATCGTTCTGGACCTTCAACGCGGAACGAGGTTCCCACGCTGTCCGCGCTTCCCAGCGTTCGATCAGTTTCTGGACGAGTGAATTCAACTGGTCGTAACGATCGGCATCGTCGGCAACTAAGTCAGGCTGATCGACGAGCTGTTGAATGGAAGAGATCACAGGCCGCACGGACGCATCCGACGGCGACGTGAAGAACACAATGTGCAGCCGGTGACGGAACTCATCCGCCGGTGACGGATGCCTTGCCAGTTCATGCAGTCGTACCATTTCGTAGTGGGCAAAATGGCTGAGGAGTGGTTCGAAGTTCTCCGTAAACCGATTCAGCGGACGAATGATCTCCACTGGTGATCCCTGTGCCTTCAGGGACGACAGGGCCTCCCCCAGCGTCGAAAAATAGTCCTTCCGGAACTGATCCAGCGGATGTGCGACTCGGATGATCCTGCCGTTCCGGACCGCCTCCACCGACGGCCTTGGACTGCGCTGCATTTCCATGCGGAGAGACTTGCGATAGGTCCACGGCTGGTCCGGCATGCCGGCCAGAATCTCCAGTTGCTGAGCCAGCGACGTCAGACGACGCTGAGCTTCTGCGTGATCTTCCGAGTGTTCCTCATCGACCGGAACCGCGGCGATGAGCTGCATCTGATGAGGTCCGAATGCTGCCTGCAGTTCCGACGCAGGAATGTGGCTGTTGTTGGCGGCCGACGGCAGAGTCATCACAAAACCACCGTTGCTGATCG
>JANNGQ010001216.1:0-3861 GCA_031403975.1 Planctomycetota bacterium | reverse complement strand
CCTCGGACGCGCAGCAGAAAATGATCATGCGGATCGAAAATTCTGGTCAGGTCAAACGTCTCGACATCTTCGATGGCTTCGATCGGCAGACCCGCAGCGATGTTGCCCAGCACTCGAAATGGTATTGCCTGATGTCCGGCCTCTCCCAGCATCAGATCAGGATCGACACCCAGTTCCTCAGCAATCTTTACCAATGGCTTTCTGCCGATCTGGTCTTTGCCGTTCTCGATTTTCGACAGATGGCTGAAATGAATGCCGACCTTGCTCGCCAGTTGCCGCAATGATATGCCACGGGCTTGCCGTGCTTCGCGTATCATTCCTCCCACATGCGGACTCATCGCTGAACCTGCAAGGCGGTTGCCGTTCTCTGAATCACAGATTCCTCAAACGGCGGGATCTCGGCTCTGCGAATTCGATCCGATTCAGGAGCATCAAACGCCAGACTGCAGCTGCCATCGCTCGTTTCAACGACAACGATCCGCATGCGTTCATTCACAATGATTTCTTCGCCCTTGCGGCGTTTTAACACAAGCATGGCAACCTCCGCGGGCTCGCTTCGGATTGAAAGATCCAAGTGTTGGGTTTTTTCCCAACTCTCAAATGTTACCATGTGAAAAGAGTCTGCCAAGAGCTGTTCGGAGCTTTTCCTGCGAGTTGAGATAGGTCATGCCCAATCAGATTCAGGTGATCAAACCGTACTTCCACCTCGGTACATGGGTCTTTGACGATCCTTCCACTGATCTCGTTCAGGAGCCATTCGTCAGCGGTATCCCGGAAATGATCAACGATCTTGTGGCCGACATTCCCAATGCTCAGCAAGGGTTCCGGTTACTATTCTCCTCTGCTCCCTTCCCCGGTTTTCAACGCCGACTGGAGTGGGTTCGAACGGAGTTTGAAGGCAACTGGTATCGGACGGAAGAACCTCCGATGGAGGGCTGGCTTTGTCCGGCGTTGTTTCGTTACTTCAAGGTGGCACCAGCAGAATTGTACGTGAAGGCCGAGAAACTCGCATGAAACGGATCAAAGCGATTTCGGGCCAACGGCCCAAACGTTCTAATCGCCTGGCCCAGGCACAGCGTCGGGCCAGGTCAACGAGCGTCAATCCAACACCACGGCCCAACGGGCCAACCAGTCGATGAGAGTCGCCCGAGCCCGAGCAACACTCGAATGGCCGGCCCGTTGGGCCTGAAATGTTTGCATGGTGTCCGTTTCCTGGGCCGACGCTGTCGCTTGGCCCAGGCTACTGGAATGGGTGGACCTTTGGTCCGGAATCGCCGGCCCTCTGAGAGTTCAGACGATAAATGCCATTTCTATACTGCGCACTTCATTTCACGATGAACCCAAAAACCAGCTTCCAATCTTGACTGTCGAACCCACTGCACCAATTCGTTACAGTCACCGCCTCATCCTGAACTGTGGCTTACAGACAAAAGCAGCTCGACTCTGAGTTTCGCTCAGGGTCTCTGCGATTCCCCAATCAAAGGTAAACAGGAAGAGAACATGGCCAGGAAGAACACGAGCAGTCGAAAACCCACGGAAGAATCAGACATCCGCGTTCATGAAGTCTCGGACGATCTGAGAGACGCACCTGAATTCAGAATGACGCCAGCACCGGTGGGCGAAACTCCGCCGTCAAAACCAGGCAGGGCAAAGGTTGCTGAAGATCCGGCCGCTGGCAGCGTGGCACTCGGTGAGATTCGCAAAGCGGTTGCGTTTGCCAACTCAGTCGGCGGACTGGACAAGGCTATCGCTCTGCTCCAAATCGTGAAAGTAGCGAAGGAAGTTCAGTAAGAACTGCCAAAGATCGTTGAAAGCCGTTCCAGGATGGGGCGGCCTTTTTGTTGGTACAGCACTGTGATCAATTGTCGCCCACCGCCAGCCACACCAGAATAGACATTGAACTGATGAGTTTCTTCGCTCGTGAAGCGACAGTCGCCAAACCCGGATTCAATCGCTGGCTGGTTCCACCCGCGGCCATCGCCGTTCACATGTGCATTGGCGAGGTGTATGGATTCAGCGTCTTCAATGTGCCGCTGACACAAGCCGGTGCGGGCTGGACCATTCCGCAGGTGGGCTGGATTTATTCTATCGCGCTGTTCATGCTCGGCATGTCGGCGTCGGTGTTTGGCAAGTGGGTGGAGCGCAGCGGTCCGCGCAAGACCATGGCGGCCAGTTGCGCCTGCTTCTGCGGCGGCCTGCTCATCTCGGCCATCGGCGTGAAGTTGAAGATTCTCTGGCTGCTTTACCTCGGTTACGGCTTCACCGGCGGGATCGGCCTTGGGCTCGGCTATATCTCGCCCGTCTCAACGCTGATCAAGTGGTTCCCCGATCGCCCGGGCATGGCCACAGGCATGGCGATCATGGGATTCGGCGGCGGAGCTCTCATCGGCGCACCGCTTGGCGTGAAACTCATGGACCATTTCAAATCACCCACTTCCATCGGGGTTGCCGAGGCATTCATCGCCATGGCATGTCTGTATGCGATTTCCATGCTGTTCGGCGCGTACATCGTCCGTGTGCCGGCCGAGGGCTGGAAACCGGATGGCTGGGAGCCAAACCAGCACGTCAAACCGATGATGACCAACGCCAACGTCGCGGTCGATGTCGCGTGGAAGACACCGCAGTTCTGGTGTCTCTGGGTCGTGTTATGCATGAACGTCAGTGCAGGCATCGGGATTCTGGGGCAGGCATCGAAGATGTGTTCCGACATGTTTGGTGTCAGCGCGGCGGTCGGCGGCGGCTTCGCGGGTCTGCTGAGTATCTTCAACATGGGAGGCCGCTTCGTCTGGTCATCCGTCTCCGACTACACGGGGCGCAAGACGGTCTATTGCCTCTATTTCCTCCTCGGCGCACTTCTGTATTGCGCTGTGCCGTGGACGCAGAACATCCAGCACAAGGCCCTCTTCGTCGTTGTCACGGCCGTCATCATCACCATGTACGGCGGCGGCTTTGCCACCATCCCCGCGTACTTGCGCGACATGTTCGGCACGTACCAGATCGGCGCGATTCACGGCCGCCTCATCACCGCCTGGTCCGTCGCCGCACTTCTCGGCCCCAGCCTTGTCAATTACATCTCCACGGCCAGGATTGAAGCCGGTGTGCCCAAAGCCGAGGCCTACAACTCCACCATGTTCCTGATGGCCGGACTGCTCATGATCGGCCTCATCGCCAATCTGCTTGTGCGACCGGTTGATCCGAAATATCACCTCGTTGAATCGCCCAAATGCCTGGACTCATGAAAAGAATCACACTGGTCATCGCCTGGACCTGGATTGCTGTGCCTCTGGGCTGGGGTGTCTATCAGTCGGTGCAAAAGTCGATGCCACTATTCAACGGGCAATCTGAGCCCGCGGCACTCAGCCGGCAAGCGCAATGAACGCAACAGAAACCAGAGCCGAACACATCGACCCCGCACTCACGGCGGCGAGGTGGGGTGTTGCTCGCAACATGCGCAGCACCTGGCGTGTCCTATTGATTTGCAGGACCACCTTCGACGCTTTCCTGCGGCACTGTTTGCCATGAAATCGCCCGAAGGCACGTCCCTTCGGCGTCGGCCATTCGCATTCCGCGAACATTCTGTTTCGAAAACAGCGTCTCCTGCAAGAGTTCGCCGAGGGGGTTGTTCTGGCTGGCTCCGGGGCCCGAGCGGGCGGCACTTTGGGCAGCTTCCAGGGAATCCTGGCCCAACCAGGAGAATTCCAGCGGTTGCCCCTCCGCCTTTGTCGCAATGACAAGCAGATGCTCAAGACCGACTGTCGACGCTTCGACCTGCATGGGCCCGACAGAATACGATTGCCCAGGCTGGATCCGGTTATCGGCGACCACTCCCGGCGGAGGAAACATCGGTGTGATTCCGAATTT
>JANNGQ010001215.1:0-3628 GCA_031403975.1 Planctomycetota bacterium | reverse complement strand
GTAGCCGGAGTCGTGAGAGTTCGGAGTCTGCGGGTTACGTCCGAATTCTCACGAATCCGGCTACATGAATCCCTCACGGCGTTGCCGATTGGGCTCGAACCGTTCCGCCAGTTGGCTGTCTGAGTTGTCCGTGAGCCGGGGCGTCTCAGAACTGCACTTTTTGCTGAGATTTGCGGTTCCTGCCGGGTTTCTGAGTCTGGATTTGTTACAATTTGTGTACGTTCCTTCGGGAACGCCGTCACTGCGGGTGTAGCTCAGTTGGTAGAGCGCCACGTTGCCAACGTGATTGTCGAGGGTTCGAGTCCCTTCACCCGCTCTTCTCTGTTGTTTCCCGTGTTGAAGTAAGGTGTTCGGGGTTCTTTCGGCCGGTAAACTGGCTCTGGAGAGTCACTGGCAGACGAACGGCGGACACCTTTTTCAGTTCCGGTGCAGACAATTCTGTCTGAGTGATCCGGAGTATCCGGGAAGAGGTCTGAAGCATGAATACTGAAGCTGGACCGGCGGTTGCCGGGGATGTTGACGAGTCGGAAGAAGCGGGTTCCCGCCTGGCTTTGCAGGTGGAGATCCGCAACCTCGGTGCCTGCCGCAAGCATGTGTCGGTGATTGTCCCCGAGGCTGATATTGCGTCGATTCGCGACGAGGCGCTCGGCGAGTTGGGAGAAAAAGCGCAGGTGCCGGGATTTCGAGTCGGCAAGGTACCGCGGGCGCTGCTGGAGAAACGGTTCAAGACAGAAATCTCTGCGGACATCAAGCAGAAGGTGCTCCTGGCAAGTCTCGAGCAGCTGTCAGACGAAAACGACATTGAACCGATCAGCGAGCCGAAGATTGATGTCGAGGGTCTCGATATCCCGGACTCCGGTGATTTTCATTACGAGTTCGAAGTGGAAGTGCGACCGGACTTCGAACTCCCGGACTACGCCGGGATTACGATCACGCGAACTTCCGGTGAAATCACCGATGAAGAGTTTCAGGCATTCCGCAACCAGTTTCTCACATCGCACGCTGAGCGATTGACGACTGACGATGCGGCCGTTGCCGGCGACTTTGTGCTGTGTGACATGACCTTCACTCACGAAGGCCGTCCAGTACGTGAAGTACGGGGACAGGCCTTTCGATTGTTGCCGCAGCTGAATTTTCAGGATGCCGTTCTGAATGGATTCGACACGTTGATGGCCGGTGTGAGAGCCGGCGACACTCGTGAAGCGACCGTTCAGATTTCGCTGCAGTCGCCGGTTGTTGAAATGCGGGGCGAACAGATCGTTGCAAGATTTGTAGTCCATGAAGTCCAGCAGCTGCGGATGCCGACGATTGACAGGGACTTCTGCGAGCGAATGGGTGCCGATTCAGAGGAATCTCTGGACGCCATGATGAGAAGTTCAGTGGCCCGGCAGAGCGAGTACCAGCAGAGGCAGGAAACGCGCCGCCAGGTGCTTGACAGAATTACGGCTTCAGCCGACTGGGACTTGCCCGAGACGCTGGTCCGTCAACAGGCGGAAAACGCTCTCCGGCGTGAAATGCTGGAGATGTCTCAGGCGGGTTTCACTCGTGAACAGATCCTGGCCCGCGAGAATCAGATTCGTCAGGACGTCCTCGAGACAACTCGCCAGGCACTGAAGGAACACTTCGTGCTCGACAAGATCGCGACGCTGGAAGACATCAAGTGCGAGCAGTCGGATATCGATCGCGAAATCCTGATGATGTCTTTTCAGAGCAACGAACCTGTTCGACGCATTCGTGCTCGAATGGCGAAATCCGGCATGATCGAAAATCTGGACGCTCAACTGCGGGAACGCAAAGCGGTCGACTTTATTCTTGAACAGGCGACGTTCAGAGAAGTGCCCCGGAAACCGGTCGTCAATGCCGACTCCGCTTCGGCCAAATTTGCGATCTGCGGAAACATGACCACCAGCCTGATTGACGACGCCGCCCCTGTTGACGATTCTGAATAAACCCTGGCTGTTCGAATAAGACAGGCGCGCGTAGGATGACGCGACGCCTGTTTTTGTTTGCTGACCGGCAGGACAATGCGAATGAAGGCCCCGCAACTGGATTACATGCCAATGGCTGCTCGTGAATATTCGGCCCAGCGTCAGATGACGGTGGGCGATCTGCTGCTCGACAACCGGATCATCTTTCTTGACGGACCGATCCACGACGGCAGTGCCAATCTGATCGTCATGAAAATGCTGTTCCTGCAGTCCGAAAACCGACATCAGGACATTCATTTCTACATCAACTCACCCGGCGGTTCTGTCACCGCCACACTCGCGGTTTATGACATCATGCAGTTTGTGGAATGCGATGTCGCCACTTACTGCGTCGGACTGTCGGCCAGCGGCGGAGCCATTCTGGTGGCGGGCGGGGCACCGGGAAAACGGTTTGCTCTACAGCATTCCAAGATCATGATCCATCAGCCGTACGGTCAGGTGGGCGGTCAGGTCTCGGACATCGAGATCCAGGCCCGCGATATCCTGGCGACCCGCGAACTGCTCAACGAAATTCTCGCAGGACACACCAAACAGCCGGTCGAGCGGATCGCCAAAGATACTCAGCGCGACCACTACATGACCGCCTCCGAAGCGAAGAACTACGGTCTGGTCGACGAGATTCTGCAGCGTCAGCTGAAGGATAAGAAAAAATAGTCCGTTCAACGCTCGCTGCTCTGCCTCGCATGTTGCCACGGTCGCCAGAGCGTGGGCATCAGGGGAACAGGAAAGCCATTCCCTCGGTCTGGCGACCGTGGCTACCTACAAAAGCTCTGACGTCACACTCGAGTCCGAATTCACCTTTGATGGATCCCGGAAATGACAGTCCTCGTACCCTATGTCATTGAAAAAAACGGCCGCGACGAACGCGCGATGGATATCTACAGCCGCCTGCTGAAGGATCGGATTGTGATTCTGGGCAGCGGCGTCAACGATGATGTGGCCAACAGCATCGTGGCTCAGCTGTTGTTCCTGCAGTTCGATGACCCGAAAGCCGACATCCATCTTTACATCAACAGCCCCGGCGGCTCAATCACCGCGGGCATGGCCATTTACGACACGATGCAGTACATCAGCTGCGACGTCGCGACGTATTGCATCGGCCAGGCGGCCAGCATGGGAGCCATCCTGCTGACTGCAGGGACTCCAGGCAAACGCAATGCACTGCCCAACGCCCGCATTATGATCCACCAGCCGCTGGCAGGCATGGAAGGCACCGCGACGGAGATCGAAATCCACGCGAAAGAAGTGCTGCGGATCAAACGCAAGATGAATGACATCATTCTCAAGCACACCGGCCAGACGCTGACAAAAATTGAAGAAGACACCGACCGCGACAACTTCATGTCCTCTGAAGAAGCAAAGCTGTACAACCTGATCGACACGGTGCTGGAAAAACTTGGCTGAACGCGCCTTCTGCCGATTCTGTTCCCGGATTTGAAATGTGGGACAGGCTTCTTGGCTGTCGTCGAAGTCGTCTCTGGCTGGAAGCCTGCGCCACTTAATTTCTCGAACGATCCTATCCTGCTGGCACCGCGCGAAGATCCGCATGCTGTGTCCGCACTTCTTGCATGGCCTCAACGCATGGGCGACTGGATGGGAGACAACTTCATTCTGAATCCCGAAGGCCGTGAGGAATATCT
>JANNGQ010001214.1:0-1807 GCA_031403975.1 Planctomycetota bacterium | reverse complement strand
GGCCACTTTCCGCTTTACCGGCTCAGACTGTTCAGCCATGTAAACCACACCCATACCCCCTTCGCCGATGATTTGCAGCAGCTTGTAGGGGCCGATCTGTGCGCCCGGCTTTTCCTCGACTGTCGGTGTGAACGTGGGGGCTCTGCCGAAGTCCACAGGAGGTGATTCCAGAAAACTGGCGTTCTCCTCGAAAGCACGAAGCAGTGCGTTGATCCGTTGCGCCTGCGCCGAATCCTCACCACAGGACTGTTGCAGATACGCCTGGCGATCCGTTTGCGAAACAATACTGCGCGCCGCCTCGAAGATTGCCTGGTCCCCCAGTTTTTCCTCAGACATGGGTTCACTTAACCGGCACGATGAATCGGCCGCCTCCACAAGACAGTGCGGAATCCAGCCACGATTTTCCCGATAAAAGATTTCCGGTTTTCGACAGTCCTCGTGAATCCCACATCAGGTCTCATCGAGTCAGCAATTCTGAACAGCCCCGCGCACGAGATCATTGTTCCATATGGACCCGCAGCCACGACTTGGCGTAAGCCCAGTCCGCATCGGCCGTTGACTCGGAGATTCCCAGCACCTCAGCGGCTTCACGGCTCGTCAGTCCGGCAAAATAGCGGAGCTTCACCAATTCGGCCTTGCGGGCATCATGAATCGCGAGCCCCGTGAGGACATCGTCCAGAGCAATCAGATCAATGCCCGGGCTCGCTGCGACGATCTGATTCTCGTCGAGTTCAATCCGTTCCGCCTGACCGCCACGCCTTGCTGATCTTTTTCGCTTCGCGTTGTCCACAAGGATCCGCCGCATCGCTTCGGCAGCAGCGGCAAAGAAGTGCCCTCGGCTGTTCCAGCGCTGGGCCTTTTCAACATCCACTAAGCGGAGATACGCATCATGCACCAGCGCTGTCGCCTGAAGTGTCTGTCCGGGTGCTTCCTGAGCCATGCGGACCGCCGCCAGCTTCCGCAGCTCGTCATACACCAGCGGCAGCAGTTGCTCGGCCGCCGACGGATCGCCGGATTCGATCGCGTTCAGGACCTGCGTGATATTGCACATGAGCAGCGAGCGTAACAAAACCGGCGTCGCGTATCAATAAATCGGCCGGCGGTCAGATTGTCTGACAGCAATGACTCACCTGCCGATTGGTACTCGCCGTTATCAGTCGTCGTTCAGGATTGTGCCAATCCCACGAAACCTGATGAACAACGAATTGCTGCTGTTGCCGAACAAGTCCAGGTAGAACGTTTCGCTGGACTCCTTCTTGCTGTCCCCCTTGACTTCGATCGTGATGGTCTTCGTCGTCTCGCCGGGGGCAAAGGTCAGCGTGCCGGTCTTGGCGACGTAGTCGTTGTCGCCGGTAGTCGCGGTGCCGTTCACGGTGGCATATGACATCGTCACCGGCTGGTCGTAGGCGGCCGAGAGCGTGACCGTGAAGGTGAAGAGCGTTGTCTTCTTGCCGTTTCCTTCCTTCGTGGTCACGTCGCTGATGCTGATCCGCGGCTCGTTGTCCACGATGGTGCCCACGCCCAGGCCGTCGCTGATCGTCGCATTCGGCGGGGCGCTGAGGTTGACGAAGAAGTACTCGTCTGGCTCGCCGAGGCGGTCGCCGCTCACCAGCACGGTGATCGTCCCAGTCGTCTGGCCGGCGGGAATCGTCAGCGTGCCGGAGCCGGTCTGGTAGTCGCTGCCGGCCGTGGCGCTGCCGTTGAAGCTCCCGTTGAAGGTCGTGTAGGCGACGGCGATCGGCTGGCTGTAGGCACTGGACAGGGTCACAGTGAAGGTCGCTGATCGCGTTCCGGTGTCGCCTTCCGT
>JANNGQ010001213.1:0-3003 GCA_031403975.1 Planctomycetota bacterium | reverse complement strand
CGGAGGCGTCGATCACGGTGGCGACAACATTGAAGGAACCCGTGACCGTCGTCGGTATCGTGGCCTGACCCAGTGCGTCGAGCACTACAGGAAGCCCGTTGACGGTCAGGATCAGAATCGCCACTCCAACATTATCGGTGGCATTCAGAATGATGGAGACCTCTTCACCGACACGGACCGGATTTGCGGTGAACGAGATCGAGACCTTCGGAGCCTGCGTATCGGCGATGACGTTCAGCTCAAATGCCTGAGTGGCTGTGGCCCCGTATGGATCCGAAATGGTGATCTCAACGGAATGGCTGCCCGTACTGCCGGGTGTCGTGGTCCACTGAATCCGCCCGAACAGATCGATCGACATGCCGACCGGGGCCTGGCTCAGTCGGAAGGTCACGCGGTCTCCATCCGGATCAGATGCCCGCACGTCGTACCGATAAATCGCACCGGCTGCGGCCGTGAGCAGCGGTGTCGAAACAAACGCCGGCGATGAATTGACTCGAGCGGTGAGCATAAACGTCTGAATGGCCCCCGCACCGTGCGGATCGACCACCACGACGCGGACCGGGTGCGACCCGACCTGTCCGGGGAGCGGTGTCCATCGGATCAGACCAGTGCTGCTGTCAATCGTCATTCCCTCCGGTGAAGCCCCCAGCGAATATGTCAACGTTTCTCCTTCGGGATCGCTGGCCAGGGCCGCGTACTGATACAGAGCTCCGACAGCGGCTGTCGCGGCCGGTCGAGAAGTGAACGACGGGCCGGAGTTTGGCACTTCGTTCAGCACGTGGACTTCAAAGACCTGCGTGCTCGTACTCCTGCCATCGCTGACCCGAATTACCGGGACATGAATCCCGACCTCCGCCTGAGCCGGTGTCCAGCGAATCACGCCGGACACTGGGTCAATTGTCATGCCAGCGGGCCCGGCAATCGAATACGTCAGCACATCACCGTCGATGTCACGTGCACTGACTTCGTAGACGAATAGCCTCCCGACATAACTGAGCGTGGGCGGCGTCGACGTGATCTGCGGTGGCGTGTTGACAGCCCGCACTTCGATCAGGAACGACTGCAAGGCACCTCCACCCTGTCCGTCCCGCACAAGTACCTCGACAGTATGAAGCCCGAGTTGATCCAGGCCGGGTGTCCACCGGACAAATCCCCGTTCCGCATCAATCGACATGCCACGAGGAGCGGTCTCAAGCGACCAGACCAGCACATCGCCGTCCGCGTCGTTCGCAGTCGGGTTGTAGGCATATTCGACGCCCACGGTGACCGCGAACGGTGGATTAGTGAAGATCTGCGGCAGGCGGTTGATGAGATCGGTCCCTGCATGGACAGTAAACCCCTGCGTATCGGCGCCTCCACGACCATCATCAACCAATACTGTGACAGAGTGCGGTCCGAGTTGCGTTTGAGCGGGGACCCATTCGACGAGGCCCGACGAGTTGACCGTCATTCCCGTCGGTGCGGTAGGCAGGGTAAACCTCAACGGATCGCTATTTGGATCGATGGCATCCAGACGATAACGGTATACCTGTCCGATCACAGCAAGCGCACGTGGCGTGGACGTAATGGTCGGCGCATCATTGAGCGCTTCGACTACAACGGAAAGTGTGAATGTCTGTGTTGCGATTCCGCCGCGCCCGTCAGCAGCGACAAGGATGACATCATGATCGCCCAACGTGGGCGTGGTCCAACTCACGACTCCGCTGCCGGCATCGATCGCCATTCCTGACGGTGCCGCATCAAGCTGAAACACGACTGGATCCCCATCGGCATCCTGCGACCGCACCTGGTACTCGTAAGGCAACCCAACGAATCCCTGTTGCTGAGGTGCCGAGCTGATCACCGGCGAATGATTATTGGTAACCTCGATCTGAAACGCCTGCAGCGCCACTCCACCGCGGCCGTCCTGCACGCGGAGGATTACGTCGTGCGTGCCCAGCTGACTGACGTTCGGCTGCCAGACGACAATTCCCGTGAGCACGTCAACGGCCATGCCAGGCGGTTTGACAACAAGATTGTAGCGGAGCGGATCATGGTCGGGATCAGACGCCAGTGCGTCGTAGCGGAAGCGATTCCCTGCAAGGACTTTGCGCCCTTCGTCTGGCACTTCCGTAACGAACGCTGGAATGCGGTTCGTGGCGGACTCAACGACGTGATAGTAGTTATCGAACTCATCATATTCACTCACCTGGCCGAGGCCGGTTCCATCATCGTCGACCGCCACCCACAAGTCGTCAGGACGCTGTGTCGTGACGCTGATGACGACGTCCTCGAACTGTCCCGATTCGAGATCATCGGATGTGGACGATGTGCCAAGCAGCAGTCCACCAGATCGTGGATCTCCACTATAGAAGCTTACAAATACTCCCTCCGGTACGAACAGAGACCCGCCATTCCCCACACGGACCGAAATGTCAGTTCCGTCCGAATCGATTCTGGTCTGAATATAGGACGCCGTCAGATTCCGGCCGGGAAGCGGAACGTCCGACGGTAGCGACGGAACCGGCAGACTGAAACGGTTCGCCTGGATTCCTGTACTGTCGCCGTCCGAGCCTGGATAAACGGCAACAACCTCGCCACGGTCACTTACTGCGATTGCACCGTGTGATTCCGGTGAGCTGATGTCGTCTGGATCCTCACTGATCCTGAACTCGCTGCCCACCAGAGAGCCATCGGCTGCGATTTGCTGAGCGTAGTGTTCCCAGTTGATTCCGTCCTGGCTGCCCGCCCAAAGTACGATTGCAACGCCGTTGCCGTTAGATGCGATAATCGGTAATATTTGGTCCCCGACAGTCGTGGAGTTCACCTGGAATTCGGCGCCCAATGGGCCCCCCGAACTGTCGTAGCGACGACCGTAGACTCCCCATCCATCGCCATCCTGACCGTTACTCATCCAGACGATCATGACGTTGCCATCGTCATCCATCGTCACTTGCGGTTCCTCCTGGCCTCCCAATGTGTATCCAGAGTTCACCAGAAATTCGTCGGCGAGAGGCTGTCCGA
>JANNGQ010001212.1:0-4070 GCA_031403975.1 Planctomycetota bacterium | reverse complement strand
GTGACCGGCGGCTGTGGCGCCCGCGTCGCCTGCGGCCCCTCCTGAGTGGCCCCGGCCACCAGCCCGGCGCCAACCAGCGCCACGGCTCCAAGGGTGCTTGTCCGACATCAACTCCGATCCGGCAGTCAGCCTGTTCAAGATGTTTGCCAGCAATCCTGGGACCGTCTATCCCGGCGGAGAAAGAAAAGACATTGCCTATATGCTGCCGAAAGGACCGCCGGATGATTACGGTGATTTCCGGGATGCCAACATCATGCTGATCAACACGAAGTCCGAATACAAGCCTTTCACCATCGGCCTGCCTTACGGCGTGAAGGTGCAACCTTATGCCTGGGAGGATGACGAGAGCTATCCGTTTACCACATGGAAAGGATATGAGGAGCCAGGCATTGGTTATATCTCCGCTATTGGACACATGCTCAATTTTTGGCACTTCCGCCGGACGTCCGACACACTGGAGCAGATCTATCTGCACGGTTTGACAAATCAGGCGGATCCTCAAGAGGATCTGCTGAAGCTGGCGTGGTCGTGGATTGCTCCACCCGAGCTGCAGATTCCAGGCGAGCCGCTCTCGCCTAATGGAAGCGCTGGTCAACACAACGTGTTTACGTTTGACCAGGCTCAAAAAGCTTACGTCATCCCGCGGAAGAGTGACGGCCCGGAGCGAATCAACTTCGTGCTGGACGCCATCTACGACGATGCGTATCTCGAAGGCACGATGTGGCTCATTAACCCGGCTTTCGTCGTACCGAACTGGAATGAGACCGAGACATCTTTCCAATTTGAACTGGATGGCGAAACACTTTCCGATGGTGTCGACTACCGTTACGGCTACGAATCAACAACGAGCGGCAAAGACCTCGTCATCTGGCTGAACAGGACGATTGATCTGAATGAGCGAGAGGAACATAACGCGAAGATCTCCATCAACCCAATTGGTAAATAGCAAAAAGTGACTTTTCCGTGGTTCGGACCATCATCGGCACGATTCAACAGCGACTGAAACAACCATGAGACGAGTGTTAGTGTTCATAACTTCGTGGCTCGTTCACTCGTTTGTTGCTGCTGGCGACCCGGCGTTGCCTGGCAATCATCCGTTGACGCAGGCTCAGGCGGGGAGCGTGCTGATTTCGGAACTTCGCTGCGCGGCGTGTCACAGTGGCTTCGAGCGTAGCTCTCTGCCGGAGAAAACTGCTCCGGATTTGATCGAAGTCGGTGCGAGAGTCTCTCCGGTATACCTTCGGCGGTTTCTGGCGGCACCATCGTTGGCTCATCCGGGGACAACGATGCCGGACATACTGGTGTCAAAAACGAAAGACGAGCGAGACTCGATTGCTGAAGCTCTGTCGCATTTTTTGATCGCACAGTCCAAGGGAGTGTTTCACAGAGAAGCAACCGAGTCGATGGATCGTGAACACGGCCAGTCGCTGTATCACTCGGTTGGCTGTGTTGCGTGTCATGGTCCAAAGGAAGTTCCGCCGGAGGTGGAGAAACGCCACGACGAGGAAGAAGACCAGGACACGCTGGCCATTGCGAAAGAAACCATCAGCCCGATCATTGTCCCGCTGGGACATGTCGCCGCCAAATACAGTGCAAAGTCGCTCAGCGAGTTCCTGTTTCAGCCGTTGCAGGTCAGGGCTTCCGGTCGAATGCCCGATATGAAGCTGACTCCTGCAGAGTCTCTGGCGATTGCCGGTTATCTGACTGGAGAACGGCCGCAACAGGCGACCGCACTGGTTCCCGAGACACCGCTGGTGTCGCTGGGAAAAAAGTACTTTCAGGAACTGAACTGCGCTGCCTGTCATTCGCTCCCCGGCATTCCAGCTGCTCCGCTGATTGGTTCGGCGCGAAGCGCGAATCTGTCGCGAGGCTGTCTGTCCGGGACAGGTGATCGCAGTCCCCGGTTCCACCTCGAAGACGTACAGATCGAGGCAATTCAGGCTGCGCTTCGAGCAGAGCCGACTGTGGACTCGGACAAGCTTGTGGTAGAGAAAACGCTGACGACTCTTCACTGCGTTGCCTGTCATGTTCGAGATGACTTTGGCGGTGTTCACGAGACACACAACCCGTTTTTTGCCACCAGCGAGCAGAAGCTGGGCGACGATGGCCGCATTCCGCCGCCGCTGACGCTGATCGGAGCCAAGCTGAAACCGGCGTGGATGAAGAAGGTGCTCTTCGATGGCGAAAGCGTCCGCCATTACATGGCCACTCGGATGCCGCAATATGGCACTGCCAATCTTCAGCACTTGCCGACCGTCTTCAGTCGCCTCGACGTGTTGAAGAGCACGGAAATGCACACTATGAGTTCGGCGGGGCGTTCAGAAGACGAGCGTGAACAGGAAAAACTGGTACGCGCGGCGGGTCGCGAATTGCTGGGTGACAAAGGTGTGAATTGCATCGCGTGTCACAGCTTTAATGGAAAAGCGGCTCTGGTGAATCAGGGAATAGACCTGCTGACATCGTATGAACGACTGCAGCCTGGCTGGTTCAACAGCTACCTGCGAAACCCAGGTGCGTTTCGCCCGCGGACAGTCATGCCAACGGCCTGGCCCAATGATGTTGCTGCGTTCAAGACGATTCTGGATGGCAACACCGACCGGCAGATTGAAGCCATTTGGTACTACCTCTCGCTCGGCACATCCGCCGCCGATCCGTCCGGTGTCCGCGCGGTGAGCACAAAGCTGACGGTCGATGATCAGGCCAGGACGTATCGCGGACGCAGTCGAGTCGCCGGATTTCGAGGCATCGCCGTTGGCTTGCCGGAAAAGCTCAGTTACGCATTTAACGCCGAAACCGGAACGCTGTCAGCTATCTGGCAAGGCGAGTTCATCGGCGTGAACTGGAGCGGCCAGGGTTCCGGGGATTTCCATCCCGCCAGCGAACCCATCACACTGGCTCTGGATGTTTCGTTCGTTCCGTTCGTCGATGAAAACGATCCGTGGCCGTTGATGCCGGTGATGACCAAAGAGGCACGCACGAATCCAGATCCGCTCTACCCCAGGAACGTCGGGTATCAATTCCGAGGATATTTCCTCGGCAAATCGTCGATTCCGACGTTCATGTACCGCAGCGGCATGATTGAGATCGAGGATCGGTCTGAGGCCGCAGGAACCGCCGAGCATCGACAGCTCCAGCGCGTTCTGCTGTTTGACTCGCCGACGCCGCAAACCGTTTGGTTTCGCGCGCTCACCGGAGACATCCGCCAGGAGTCCGAGCAAGTTTTCCGCAGTGGCCCACTGCGGCTCACGATTCCTCAGACCGAAACGCATTTGAGATCGTTGACCGACGATCCCGGGCGATCCGAGTTACTGCTGCGACTGGGAATTCCTCAAGGCAAATCAACTCTGGAGTTCCTCTATGAACCACTCAAGAATTAGAGGTGGTTTCGAAACCCTTTTCGTAGCGGAATTCGCCAAGACTTCCGCCGGATGTCTGAAGTCTTGCGACTTCAGCTACGGGCTTGAAACAACCCCTCATCGCCTACTCTGCCTGCTGGCAATGATCATCGTTTCCGGGATCGGCCCTTTGCGCGCCGAGGAGGTCGGCGAACGATGGGGCACCGAAGAACGCGAGCGGGAGTATTATCCGATCGTCAACATTCCACTGCCGAAGGACACCGTCATCGAGGCCGGGGCCTTCGCGGTGCTGCCGGATCAACGAGTCGCCGTCGGCACGCGGCATGGCGAGATCTACCTGATTGACGGCGTTGATGCGCCCAAGCCGACCCCTTCGTTTCACCGCTTCGCGACGGGACTCGACGAAATCTTCGGGCTGACCTGGCAAGGCGATGCGTTTCGCGTCACTCAGAGCTGCGAATTGACTCGCGTGAGCGATTCGAATAACGACGGTGCGGCCGATCGCTTTGAGACCATCTCGGATGCCTGGGGATATGCGAATTACCATGAATACGCATTCGGCTCAAAACTCGATGCGGATGGAAACCAGTTCGTCGCGCTCGGCCTGTCGGAGTCTTACCACTCTTATGCCCTGATCCGCGGCTTCATCATGAAGGTTGCGCCCGACGGAGCGACAACCGCATTCGCCAGCGGCTTGCGCAGTCCCGGCGGTAT
>JANNGQ010001211.1:0-4912 GCA_031403975.1 Planctomycetota bacterium | reverse complement strand
GATTCCGGAACCCAGCAGGTAATTCACCTGAAGCATGTTGACCAGGAGGTTTCCGATTTCTTCCTTGAGTGTATAACGAACCATCACAACATCGTTGGGCTGAATCAGAATGCGTTCACTTTGATTCTCAAGGGCCCGGTTCAGGTCGATTTTTATCGTGATCTGATTGCCGCAGGGCAGTTCTCTGACGACGATCGCCTCGGATGGCTGGCAAGCCTGCTGCATGCCGCCGCTGACGCCTCGTCCGCCGATCGCACCGACTCCGGATCCGGAACTTCCCAGCGGTCCGCCAGCCAGTGCAATAGCCCCGATGATGTCCAGGTCCTTGTCACGAGGCAGAGGGTATTCACCGCCGCCAAGCAGGCCCGCCGTGTAAAACGTTTCCTGGTCGCGGCTGCGGATAATGACGATGTCACCTTCACCAAGGATGATGTCCTGCTGCGTGAACACCGGCGGATTCGCCGGGTTGTACCGCAGCGGAATGCGCGTCACGTTCGGCGGGTCCGGAATCGGAGCCTCATTGCAGAAACACGAATCTTCGCAGTCGTCCTGGCAGTCTTTGCAGAGTCCATTGAGAATCGAATCGGCGTCGACACCGGTCGCATACAGTCCGCGATAGATCATGACTTCGTTCCGGGCGTCCGTTCCCGGCATCCCTCCGGTCTCGCTCAGAGCATGCAGAACATCGTTTTCGTAGGCCGGAAGGTCAACAACGTGCCCTGTGCCGCGTTTTGTGACATCGGCCACACCGCCGCCTTCTTCGCGAATGACCATCACCCGGATCTTGCGCTGCTGGATCAGAGTGACAATGATGGCTTCTTCGCCTTCCTTGATGTAGACCTTCGGATAGATATAGGCACTACGCACGGCATTCGTGGCTTCCACGAGCGACATGCCCTCAACTTTGATCGGAGCGATAAGGGGCAGAGCAAGTGTACCGTCTTCCCGGACCGGAATCGGATAACCGATGGCGGGCGGGCGATTTCCGTCTTCCGGATAATGGACCGGCGGCGGTTCCGGCACTTCACCCACGAGGCCGCCAGTAGGGGGCAGGACATTCTTGACATAGATGCCCAGCACATCGCCGGGGCCGAGCAGATAATCGTCCGGAGGATCCTGTCGCAATCGCAGCAGCGAGATGTCTTTGTAATTGTCTTTCAGATCGCTCTGAAGGATTTCACGAGGCACACGTCCAACCGGGATCGCATTCAGATTGTTTCCGAATGAGCAACCCGAAGCGGCGATGCAGAGCACTGCCAGCAATTTCATTCCAGCCGGTCGCGTGGTGCCGTTGTCGGCCGAAAGTATTCCCCGGCGAATCGTTGCAGTTTCCAAACAAAGCATCTGAGCGTCCTCCGTGAATCGGTCCGGAGTGCCTCGGCTGAGGCGTCTCGCGGCCGGATCAAGCTAACATCCTCAGGAATGAGGCAGCCGGATTCGAAAGAAAAGTCTTGATGTCACATCTGAATTCGCATGCCGAAACGCTGCGTCGGCTCTACTCTTCATAGGGCCTGGCGATCGGCGACTCCACCGTTGGAGTCTGTTGCAGATCCTGACCGACGCCCATTTCTGCAGGCGACTCATCCAGGATCAGTTGTCCATCCGCGGGCAGAGATTCGGCGGGAATCGGGATCTCTCCGTGATACATTCCGTCGAAACACGCCTGCGAGACCGGTGCGTTTCGCGACATGAAGTTCGCTCGTGCTGTTGGGGAAATCGGGATTGCCTGCAGATTGCCGTAGCCATCCTGCTGAGCAGCCACCGCCCCATGCGAGAATCCGTCGAACCAGGCGTTGATCTTGCAGCGTCCCTCTGCAGACTGATAGCACGGCTTCCAGTAGCATCGGGGCGGCAGTGTCGGCTGGCAGCCTTTTCCGCCGGCCAGAACATCCTGGTAGCCGGCCTTGAAGCCCTTCGCGAAGTGAAACGGATAGTCAAGGTCATCGTAGCACCAGGACCATTGTCCCCAGGCCTTTTGAGCCAGGACGTCGTTCCGCAGCCCGGTTTCACAGTCATTGATACAGTCGTGCATCGAATTGCATCCGGCTGCTGTCAGCAGAAGCACCGACAGGCAGGCTTTCGCTGTTCTTCGGATCATGTTGCGTTCTCCAGTCGGCCGGCACAACCATGCTCAGCCTGCGTGATTCGAGTAAACTTCCGGCAGTCGGTTGCCACCGATCTTCCAATCCCTGGATTCCTGAAAACTCCCTTTCGGGGAACTTTCCCGTGACCTATCGCGGGCTCACCACCATCGCCTGAGCGGTGCCGGCATCAGGTCGTCGAGCTCGACCGACTGCTGCGCTGGCCGCTTCGCGAACCTGGCTGCTGTCGTCGTCCGTCGACAGTTTCCGAAGCTGACTGCTGGTTTCCGGATCAATGTGCGGAAAGTCGCCCAGCGTCACAGCTGCAATGGCCCGTAGATTCTCACTGTCAGTCGCAAGCAGGTGTCGCAGAGCCAATACACAATCTTCATGTGCCTCAGTACCGCCGAAATGACGCAGCTCCGCCGCTGCCTGAATCCGCGTGTCTTCAGCGCCTGACTCCAGCAGCGAAATCAGACTGCGGGCTGTTGAGACATCGGCTTCTCCCCGCTGAATGCGGGACGTCGCGATCGCCAGCCGAAGCCCGTCGTCGGCATTCGCCGGAGCTCCGTCTGCCAGCATGTCACGAACCTTCGAGTTATCGGGAGCACAGTCCCCCAGCAGAGTCGCGGCAAGACACTTTGTTTCCCATGAATCGCCGACTTGAAGGCCGCGAATCAGAAGTTCAGAGTGGTCGGCGGCTTCGTCAATCACTGCCAGAATCTCTTCGGCCGTGACGGTGTCCGCCAGCTCGCTGCTTCGGCCCGAATCTGGAACAGGCGGTCCCTCGACGGATAACTCGGTCGCCGCAACGGTCACTGGAGCGGCATCCGTGGCCATCGCTGCCACTGCAGCATATTCGACCTGCGGCCGCTCCTGTGCTTCCGCCGCGGTGGGAACAACCCGTGGTGAAACCGCTGCTGTTGGTTGTCGCTCCGCGACTGCCTTCGTTTGCGTGGCCGTCACGGCTGTCGCGGGCAGCACGGCCCGGCCAGCGGTGTTGTCTCTGGCGCTCACTGAGTCAGCCAGAGCGATCGCGGTCGATGCCGGATCAGCAGTGAACTCTCGACTCTTGCGACGATTCGCCAGCTGCTGCAGCTGGTCGCGAACGACCGGATTCCTGGGATTCTGCTTCAGAGCCCGGCGGTACATGACCTCGGCGCTGTCGAATCGCCCCTGATTTTCAAAGACGCGGCCGATCGCGACCATTCTGTCGGCCGAACCTTCACGGCTGTCGTGAGGTGCCGGACGTGAGTCATGGACCACCGCTGAGACGGCCGAACAGCCAATGCTGGAGGCTGACAGCAGTCCTCCCAAAAGCAGCACAAACGGCTGACTGATCTTCATGTGCATCCCCCCTGTCGACGTGCGAACCGCAAGCTGAGTCAGCGGTGGCCGCCAATCCCCTGTTCAGCCCGGAATGCCGACTGAAGCAACGCATGCTCCAGGTGTTCCGGACAGTGGAACGATCCCTGCTCTCACAGATTCCAATCGCCTGAGAGCATCCGCCAAACCCCCGGCGGCGGACCATTTCCGCTCTATTCATCGGACCGTTACAACTCGGGACATTGATGCTTTTGGTAAAATTGGCAGGATTCGGATGTTGGACACGACTTCCCAAATCCATGCGAAACTGAGGGACATCGATTCAAGAACCGATCGATCGGAAGAGTGTTTCAAACGCCGAAGTGCAGGTGAGGAAGTCTGCACAAAGTTTGACACTTTGTCTCTCTCATGAGAGTGCTCAGCCGTGCGCGATAAACGGCTGAAGCTGCCGCAGAACCTCCTGCAGAACCGGCAGATCACTCTCCGGACGGACCGCACTTTCGGGATGCGTGAGCGATGTCTGGATCCATCCCCGGAGCTTCAGGAACATCGCCGCTGAGTGTTTGTATGCCGGTACCGGATCTCGAAATGCCAGGAATCCCAGATACTGCAGGACATCATTGAGTTGATAGAAATCCGGGTCGCCCTGGTGCCACATCGCGTCACGCAGAGCAAATAGATCCGGAGCGAAACTGCTCAGCCCCAGCAGGTAGTCACTGCCGTACATCACCATATCGATTGCCAGATCGTTGCCGGTCAGGACCAGAAACTCCGGTCGGAGTTCATCCCGCCAGATCAGCCGTTGCCATTCCGGATCACGTCGCAATGATGAATGTTTGGCCCCGATGCACTGAGGAATCGCCAACAGTCCCCGATAGACGCCTTCACTGTAGATCCGACCGAACGGAGCGAACATCGTCCCCAGTTCGAAGCCTATAAACCGGTCACAGCGAGTTGCCAGCCTCCGATAGGACGCGATGATGTCGGCGTCGCACTGTTGAGTCAGCCCGTACGACTGAAAGATCACGGGCGTCCCGCCGGACTGCTCAATATCCTCGATCCGGCCTGCATAACGATCCGGATCAAATCGACTGTCGGGCTCATCGCTCACGAATGCTCCGGCGACGAACATCCGTCCGGACGTGACCTCCTGCGTACTTTTCAGCACTTTCAGCCGCGTCGACTCATCCAGCAGATTGATGAAGCCCGTGTCCATGTTCACAGCCGGAACCAGTCCCGCGTCACAGGTCCTCGTGACATGCGATTCAAACGACGACCAGTCGACCTCGCCAGGCGAAAGAAACGGCAGAAGCACAGCCGTCATACCGGTGATCTTCCGACGCGGACGGATCATGGAAAGAGGATCGATGATCACGTCACGGCCCCGTCGCATGAACGACCAACCGCTTGACATACTCGCCGTCGCCCGCCGCTGCGATTTCGGGACGAAGCAGGTCGATCACAGGTGACCCTGCCTCGTCGATTTCCAGAATCGCCGCATGACG
>JANNGQ010001210.1:0-3569 GCA_031403975.1 Planctomycetota bacterium | reverse complement strand
GCAGGAGCACTGGCAGCACAACTCAGGAAGACTTCGTCGAAGCTGCTGGTTCGTGGTGGGCGACGAAAAGCGTCTACCGCAACGCCGACGGGGCGGTGGCCTCCGAGACGCTGCTCAGCATCAAAACGTTGACAAAGGATGAATTCTCGCATCGATTCAATGAATTGCAGTCTGACAAGCCGGCCGTGCAGTTCATTCGCCAGCCGTTCGTGCGACTGAAAGCCGCCCGCCAGAGAATCGCTGACGCGGCAGCGACGTTCGACGATCGACTGGCGATGATCCTGCACAATGCTCAGCTTCAGCAGTGGGATGAAGTGCTGGAGCACGTTGACGCCGTCGAGAAGCTGGCATTGGCCGACAAGCCTGGAGTTCGTTGGCTGCGAACCATGCTGCTCGCGACGATGCGGCGAAATGAGGAAGCACGTCAGCGGCTGATTGCGGAAGCTCAGAAGCTGTCTCCCGAAGCACAGCAGGACGAAGTATTCCTCGCTGAGTTCATTCTCGGGCAACTCAACACGGTCGCTGAGATCAACGAATTCTGTGCCGTGCATCAGTCATTGAAACCCGTGTACGCACGTCCGCCGGCGGAGCGGATTCCGGCCGTGAACGGAAGGCGAGCGGCCGACGATCCGCTGGACGTTCGCATGCTCGCTGAAATGTCCAGGCGAATCATGGAAATCTGGACTGAGCGTGAAGCCTCGTGCCTGGAAAGACTCGGCAAGCACGAAGAAGTATTGAAAGCTCGCAGGGACATCGCGATCGCCATGCCGTGGAATGTGCCGTCTCAGCTGGCCTACGCGCAGAAACTCGCGGCTGCCGGACAATATGACGCGGCCCATGCGTGGGTTCGTCAGGAACTGGCTCGCCCCAAACGCTCACCCGATGACATCAGCGTGTTGCGGTACACGGCGGTCGAGTTCTTCCGTCAGCAAGGCCAATGGAGTGAACTGCTGCAGTGGACGACGGAATGGATCGCCGGCAATCCTGAGAGTCAGCATTATTACTCGGCCTGGTCGAATCACCTCTCCGCGATGATCTGCAACGACCAACTGGAAGCAGCGTACGTGCTTGCCGACAAATGGCTGGAGGAAGGTCGCGTCAAAGGAAAGATGACCGCGGTTCAGCAGTTTCGCTTCGACGCCGCACTGAATTTTGCGAACGGTCAGGTTCCATTCCTGAGTTTCGACCGGATCAACCAGCGATGGCTGGCACCTCTCGCAGAAACTGCTCGGTTCTTTGTCAGGCATCCGCAGCACGCCGATGTGGTCGGTCGCTGCGTGTCGACTCATTCCTTCGGTCAGAGTGACACGATGGATCAGCTTCGAGGCGAATGGTTGTCGCTGCTGCGAGCGGAAGCGGCAACCCTGACACCCGCTCAGATCAGTCAGTTGACGGGCTTTACGCTGAACGGTCGCATGGAATTGACAGAACCGATCAACGGTCGCAGGCAGCTCGATGCGTCTGAAGTCCCGGATTCGGTCTGGGAACACATCGCCGCGACGTTAAACACTCGCTGGAACGCGATCGACGACAAGGACCAAAAGCATGAGCTCGGTGAATCGCTGCAGTTGATTTACTCGTCCCGCTTCCGCGAAACGATGCTGCTGCGGTTTCTCCGCGAACGAATCGCTTCGGCACATCAGGATTTCCAGGGCGGCTACATCAATACGTTATTTGCCACTCTTCGGCAGACTCCATGGACTGATGAAATCGAAGCAGAGGCCTTTGCTGTTCTTCGGAAGCTGTCGCTTGACCCGCTGCCGGGAGTGCGGCTGGCTGACGAGGTTCCGAATCTGCACCGACTTGTCGATGACATGCTGACGAATCGAATCACCGCCGGCGAAAAGGCCATCGGTGACCAGGGCGAACTCGACAAACTGACTCGCAAGGAACTTGGCGTGAAGAAACTCGCGATCCGCCATGCAGCTCGAACCGGCGTTGCTGCCAGACTTGCTGAACTGTCGCGCACGGCAGATGCACTGATGGCGTCATGGTTCCGCATGGAACAGATACGGCTGGACATTCAGCTGGATCAGAATCACGGAGAATCCGAGGCCGTATGCTGGCAGATTCTGGGGGATGCTCCGCCGCAGCGTCGGTCCGAAGACGGAGAGCAGGCGGATGAACCAGCGGCTCCGGGCACGGCCGATGATGTTGAGCTTGATGAAAGGACAGCAGAGACAAACGCAGAGGCTGAGCGACTGGCATTCTTCGACATGCAGCTCAAGCAGCGTGCGTTCGCGGTGTTGATGAATCTGACCGTCCGTTCCAGCGCCGCGGCTGCGAGGGTGAAAAAGGTGTCTGGAACTTTGGAGGCACTTCAGACACAGAAGGAAACTGAGAAGCCGGAGAGTTCCAGACACCTTTTTCAACAGAGCGTCGATCGATTGCTAAGGTATGTCGATGCAGGAATTGCCCAGGGTGGCGACTCAGCGGCGATGTGGCGACAGACAAAGTTTGAACTTCTGGTTGCGCTCGACAGTCCGGACGATCTTGAGGCCTTTCTGGGCCAATGGATTCAGGGCGATGTCACAACGGCTCCATGGCGGCAGACGCTGGCTCGACTTCTGGCGGAGCGTGGCAAGATCGCGGAAGCCATTCAGCTCTTTGAAGCCTGCGAGAAAGACAAGCTTCTGAGGGCAGCTGATTATCGCCAGTTGTCAGACTGGTACCTTGTGTCTGACAACCGTGCAGCGTACGAACGCACGCGGGTCGAATCGTTCAGGATGATGTCAGAGAATGCACTGCAGCAAATGCTGTACGGTGCGACAAGCCGCTGGTCGCATTCGAACGCACAGCTTCCGGGCGAACTTGATGAAAACACGCTGTTCGCATTGCGAGCCCTGTATGAAAAATCGGCTCAGCCGGAATCGTATCTCCATCAGGTGCGGGAGCTGTACGGTGCCAGCCGCGATTTCCGACTGCTGCAGATGATTCCGGACGCTGTACTGGGTCGATCGCCTCAGCAGGTGTATTCGTTGGTGCAGAATTTGAACGGCAGCGTGCTGGTCGAAGTTCGCAACGAAGCCACAGCGGACGAGATTCTGGCTCGAATCACGGAGCTTCGGGCGGCTGTCGCTCGTAGGACGGGTCTCCAGACCCGTCCCGAAGCGAACGACAAACAGGACGGGTCTGGAGACCCGTCCTACAAAGTTGCATCCACAATCGATCTGCGAGCCCTCGATCTGCTGGAAGCAATGGTTGAGCGCAAGTCCTCAGAAGTGTTGAACCAGGCGGGCCCGCATGTTGAAGCATGTCTCGCTGCAATGCAGAGGGCATTTAATCGTGAGTGGGCGGAAGGCGAACCTCGGTTGATGGCGACGTTTCTGTATCAGCTGGGAGCGATCTCCAGCGAGTCGTTGAAGGCCGAACAGCTTCGCGAAATGCGTGGTTTGGTGAAGATTGCTGCTCCGGCGAGTCGCGATCATCTGGCGATCACCACGGACCTCTGTTATCTGCTGTTCATGAGCTACGGCCAGCGTGATGAGGCCCTGGCGAACCAGGGTGGCGAGAGTCGAGTCCATCGTCTGCATTCCGTGTGACGAGCCGGTCTGCATGACCGAGTAGAT
>JANNGQ010001209.1:0-4910 GCA_031403975.1 Planctomycetota bacterium | reverse complement strand
CGGACGGCGACGGTGTCAAAGTCCTGAGGCAGTTGCACCGCATCAATCCTGCGATCTTTGTGCTGATCATCTCGGCTTACGCAACGGTCGAGAACGCCGTGGAAGCATTCACAGCCGGAGCCTTCGACTATCTCGTGAAGCCGGTACGGTTCGAGGAACTTGCGAAGCGCCTGCAAAGGCTGTTTAAATTTCAGGATCTGTATCAGGAGAACCAGCGACTCCGGAAGGATCTCGCCCGTAGCGCCGGGTTTGATCAGGTGATCGGTTCCAGCCATGCGCTCAACGAATTGCTCAAGACGATCCGCAAAGTTGCCGCGACCAACTCGAACGTGCTGCTGGTCGGCGAAACAGGCACGGGCAAAGAACTGTTCGCGCGAGAGATTCATGTTGCGGGACCGAACAAAGAGGAAAAATTTCTGGCCGTGAGTTGCGGGATCCGACCAGTCGAACTGCTGGAATCTCAGCTGTTCGGCACAAAGGGTGGCCAGCAGGGTGCGCTGACCCTGGCCGGCACTGGCACTGTGTTTCTCGATGAGATCGCTCAGCTGCCGCCCGGGACTCAGTCCGAGATTCTGCGGGCCATCGAGTATCAGGAGATCACTCCCATCGGCGCGGCCAAGGCCGTCAAGGTGCAGTCCCGCATCATCGCTGCGACGTCGCATGATCTCGGCAAAGAAGTTGAAGACGGCAATTTCAAGGAAGATCTCTTCTATCGGCTCGACGGTGGCAAAATCCGGATTCCGGCTCTGCGGGAACGGCTGGATGATATCCCGGAACTCGTGGAGTACTTTATCGTACGGCATCGTGACGCGATGGGTAAACGAGTCACGGGAGCAACGAGTGAAACGATCCGGACGCTGATGGCAGCGCACTGGAAAGGCAATGTCAGACAACTCGACAATGCGATCGAACGCGCCGTGATGATGTGCGAAGGAGAGGAGATCCAGCCGAATGACCTGCCCCCGGATCTGATCGGCGGCGCTTCGACTTTGCCCGACACGGACGACCTGCGCTCGGCCCTTCGGCATTACGAAAGGCTGCACATCTCGCGAGTCCTGCGGCAGTGCCCGGACAAGAAAGAAGCGGCCAGGCGACTGAAGCTGGGCCTGTCGAGTCTGTATCGCAAAATCGAAGAGCTCAAGATTGAGCTGTAGGTGAATAAATTCGCCGTTCTTAATCTTAATCCTGCTCTTAATCTTAATCGACTCCGCCATTGAACACAGTCGAAATCAAAGCCTGCATCCCTCATCGCGATCCGTTCTTGTGGCTGGATGAAGTCACCGAAATCAGCGAATCCAGGATCGTGGCTCGCAAAACACTGTCGGCTGATCTGCCCGTGTTTCTGGGGCATTATCCACAGTTCCCGGTCTTCCCCGGAGTGCTTCAGTGCGAAGCGTGTTTCCAGGCCGGAGCGGTGCTGATTTCCAGACTGGTGCCGACTGGTTCCGGCGATGTCCCTGTCGTGACACGACTGAACAACGTCCAGTTCCGCCGCATGATCCGTCCGGGTGAAACGATCGAGGTGCATGTTGATCTGACCGAACGCCTCGCGAATGCGTTCTATCTCAAAGGCAAAGTCACGACGACCGATGGCAAAGTGACGGCCCGACTGGAATTTGTCTGCACAACTGCGCCGATGGAGGCATAGCGAGTGTCTTGCTCAGCAAACGCGAGAACCGATCATTGATCGCTGCTTAGGCACTCTGCCCGCGAAATAGGCACAATTGGGCCTCAAGCAAGCGATGTCGGGATCCGCCACCGGGGCAGGGGGACTGTCGAAATCAGTGGAAATTACTTCGTGGGGCAGGCTTTTGGCTTGCCGAGCGTTGAGGGATTATTAGTGTTTTTGGATGGACGAAACAGGCTAAAAGTCTTCCCCACGATTAGAACGACAGTCCCCAGGCCCGGTGGAGTCGCTTGTTCAAGGATCCGGCCTATCGCGAGCAATTCAGGACGGCATGGGAGTTGCTGCGTGGAAGTTAAGTCGACGGATGCCGTGCGGAAGCTGAGGCCTGAGAGGCTGTTCATTTCAATGCTTCTGCAGTAAAAGAATAAAGGTCCGCACCGACTGCAGGCTCTGCGGTCGGCTAGTCATTTCAGGCAGGGGTCAAGGCAGAGATCATGAAAAAGCTCGAGGCTGTTATTCGTCATTACAAGCTGGAAGATGTCAAAACAAAGCTGACCAGCATCGGTGTGCAGGGGATGACGGTCTCCGAAGTCCGCGGTTTCGGTCGGCAGCGAGGCCACAAAGAAACATACCGCGGTGCGGAATACACAGTCGATTTCATGCCCAAAGTGAAGATGGAAGTTGTCGTGAACGACAACGAAGTCGACGGAGCGATCAATGCGATCTGCGAAGCAGCCCGCACCGGACAAATCGGCGACGGTAAGATCTTCGTGTCAAATCTCGAGCAGATCGTCCGCATCCGAACAGGTGAAATGGGAACAGACGCGATTTAGAACCCCTAACAAAACCTGCGTGAGCCGCAACCACAAGCGTCCCGCAGGGTTGCGTCGATAGCGGCCGATCTGCTGCGTCATCGCTCCTCGACGACATTTGTCGTCTCGTCACTCTTCCTTGCATCTCGACCACTCTCGACACAACGCAGCCACGGAGGTTTTGTTAGGGGTTCTTAGGCACGACCGTCTGCATTCAGGACCGGCTTCCGCGCGGGCGAGCTTCCATCGAAGACTCGCCCGCCCGCGTTTGGCAGAATTCGACCTGCCGGAAAGCCAGAATGAGACTCCCGATTGTGTTGTCGGACTTCGGTCGCCGAATTACACTGCAGCCGTTCGTTTCCCCGCTGGAAGGCAACTTCCAGTCCGTCGGGCGGCTCGTTGGCTTTTCAGCCTCGGACGAGCTTCACGGGGTGTATTGCCCGCAGTCAGTAGTTTTCAGTAAGGCGACTTCCGTTTCATGGCCACAATTTCCCGCGCAGATCTGAAGAAACTCCGTAAACGCCGTGCTCGTCTGAAAAAGAAGAAGATGACGTGTCAGTTTACTGGCATGGGCACGGTTCCTCGTCCAGTTTACGTCGACTACAAGGATCTGAAGACGCTGAGGACTCTGATCGATCGCGAAGGCCGAATTCTGCCCCGCCGCCGAACCGGTACGTCGGCACTTTATCAGCGAGCCGTCCGCAGCGCGGTACTCCAGGCCAGGTTTATCGGACTGCTGCCCTTCGTCGCGGAAGAGTAGTCGCGGCGGCCACGGAGAACCTCGTGATCTCCCTGGGCCAAGACTGGCAACCTGCTCGTGACTGGTCACCCTCCGAATTCTCACGAATCCGGCTACAAAAATTCTTCATGTTCTGCCGCCCGGATTACTTCACCTTCGGCTCGTCGTTCATCCGATAAAGCGGCAGCAGCCGGTAATAGACTTCCAACGTCAATGTGGCGAGCGCCGTTGAGTACAGGCGACCTCCGTAGCGACCCCATTCGTCGTTCGGATCCCAGGTGCCTGCGGTCGGACCCTCGGTGACCTGCTGCGAAATCAGTGTGTCGCGGACGATGGCGTTCCAGTCCTGCCAGGAACGTCCGCCGTGCTGGTACATTGCCAGAGTTCCGTAGTACCAGTAGTAATAATTCAGGTCCGACAGTCGAGGTGTGTTTCGCATCAGGTAGGCGATCGATTCACGGCTGGATTCGTCGTCGCGGGGATACCCCAGCATCTGCTGACAGAACAGCGCTTCGGCCGTCATTGTGGGAGTCACTTTTTCGGAATCAACACCCCCCTGAACAACATTACGGCGATAACCGAACAGTCCGCCGTTCTTTCCCTGACGCACGCTGTTCAGAAACTCGTTCATGCGGGTACGGACTTTCGCCGGCACCGACACACCGGCAATCTCGGCACTCTTCAGTGACATCATCTGCCAGCCGAACATGCTGACATCACCTTCCTGCAGCAGCACGTACCGCCAGCCTCCGCTGTCCGGGTCCTGCTGACCGATTGTGAATGCGACGGCCCGAGCCAGAGCACTCCGCAGCCGCAGGTCATCCACTTTTCTGAGTGACTGCGCAAACTGATCGGATTCCATTCTGCGGCGAGTCCCTTCGCCGGCAAGCAGAATCAGCGCACCCTGCGACGTCACACCCGCTGCTGTCCGGGCGGCCATCAGTTCCGCGAATTCCCGCGGTTCTCGCACCATCTCCGGATCGATGATCGGCCCCAGAAATGACTCGCGCTGCATTCCATAGGCTTCAGCCAGCGAATACGTCGCCATCGCGTGACAGTACATCCTCGCGTATTTTTCCGCTGGGCCGCAGAGATTTCCGTCATCGCCCTGCTGGCTGATCAGCCAATCCAGCGCGCGGTCAACTTCGAAGCAGTAACGCCCGTTCTCGTGAGTGTAACCTGCACCGAGGAACGACAGCGTGACCAGCGCAGTCAGGCCGGTGTCGGCGTCCCGTCCGGGAAAATTGTCTTTGCTGCGGATCTCGTCGCGCACCTTTCCTGCACCGTGGTCATCAGCGTCCCAGTGGCCGTCTGCAGACTGATTTGCAGCCATCCAATGCAGACTGCGCTCGACAGCGTTCTCCGATTCGCGAGTGCCACCGAATCGTTCTGCGGCTTCACGTCGGCCTTCCGTGTTTCGAAGCTGATAGGTTGCCGGAGGATTGTCATGACGTCTGACGGTCGGAAGATCGGCTTCGGTCAGCGGTGCACCGGATACCACCGATTCACTGAAGTCGGGAGCCAGATCGCCGATCCGGACATCGTCGTAAATGTCCGAAAGCGGAGTCGGCGTCTGCGCACGGTCGGTTGGGTTCCTGGACGGTCGCAATGCCGGGCTGCTGTCCGGGAGCGAGCGGGCAGGGCGGGGCAGGCGCGCCTGAAATGATGACGCTCCTCCGTTGCGGGGCTTTCGGATGTCCGCTGCCAGGCCACTTCCGTCGCCGGATTCCGA
>JANNGQ010001208.1:0-2384 GCA_031403975.1 Planctomycetota bacterium | reverse complement strand
GAGCACCAGCTGCCGTCGATCCGCGGCGTTCCGGTATCAAGAGCGGCTTTGGAAAGCACAGGACGGCTGTTCGAGTTTCACCTCGCAGATGGTCGCAGGAAACTCTTCCTGCTTCCGTCTGTTCGAAAGTGGATGGTCGGCTGTTCGCCGGATTGCCCGATCGTTCTGCGCGATCAACCGCTGCATTCCCGGCACTGCGCTCTGGCCAATACACCGGAGGGCCCGGTCTTGATTCCCGTCGACCCCCTGGCACAGTCGTGGGTCAACGGGACAGCCGTCACCGGGCGGACTCTTCTGCATCCGGGTGATGAAATTCGCCTGGGAGGTGTGCAGTTGTTTCTGCTGGGTACGCCGGAGAAGGAGCTGAAGCGGCGGCTGGTCAGTCTGCTGGATGAAGTGACCGCCAACGAGAAACTGATCGGCGAACTTGACGTGGCGATACCCGGAGCCAGAGTTCTGCAGTACCACTGGGAACTGATGCGGCTCCGATGGATTGAACAGAACCGGATCCAGAAATCAACGCACTCCGGCGAGTCGAGTGTGATTCAGGCGATCAGTGCCGGGGACTTTCAGACAGAACGATCTCACCCGGGACCACAGACGGCATCAGCTGATCAAATATGACATTTCTCGATCTCTTTTGTGCAGCTATCTTCTCGGCAACTTCCCTGAGCGGCAGCGGACCGGACGAGACCGATCCTTTCCCCGTGAAACCGAATGCCGAACAACGGGCAGCGGCAATTCAAGCCTTTGAATCCATCGGTTTTGGTACCTCGCCCGACTGTGATGTTCTGTTCCTGTCTCCTGCGGCTGTCAGCGATAAAGATCTGTCCCGGATTCCTGACCTGCACTTCTCGTTCGGTCTGAATCTGTTTGGCAGCAAACTGACAGATGAAGGTCTGAAGGAGATCACACGGCTCCGCAGTCTGACCGTACTTAATCTTATGTCGACCGGCATAACGTTAGAAGGTGCCACGGGATTCAGCGGCCTGGAAGAGCTGACTCGGCTGAGCGTCGTGGGTTCTCCCGTGACGGATGCCGGGCTTGCCGAACTCGCACGACTGAAGTCTCTGCAGACGCTCGATCTGAGAAAGACGCGCGTGTCGGGGGCCGGACTGGAGCATCTCAGCCAACTCCGGCATCTCACCACGCTGGAAGTTGATCTGACCGACAGCATGTTGCGATCAATGCGGGTGGCCGGTTTACTGCATACGCTGCCGTATGCCGAAGGATCCGGCGGGCTGAGTGTTCGCTCCGATGCCGGCATCGTTGTTCTGAATCTGGACGGATTCTATGGAAGTCAGGTGGGCGATACTGCAATCACAGAGCTGGTTCATTTGCCTGCACTGACAACACTCACGCTGATCGGTACGGGGATCACCGATTCCGGACTGCCGGACCTCGCACTCATGCCGCAACTGAAAACGTTGAATCTGGAGGAAACGCGAGTCACCGATGCGGGACTCGCCGCACTGGCCGGAATCAGTCGGTTGACAAATCTCACGCTCGACGGAACGGCCGTGACCGATGCCGGAATGACACACCTCGCCTCTGTCAGGAATCTCACATCGCTGAATCTGAATCGCACTTCCGTCACGGATCGGGGACTCAACGAACTCAAAGGTTGTACGAGCCTCAGGAATCTCAGCGTCGGATCAACCGATGTCACACTGGAAGCTGTCACCGAGTTTTCGAAACTGCAGCAGATCCGGGTGCTGAGCCTTCGCGGATGTAAAGTGAACGATGAAGGGCTTCAACAGATCAGAAATCTGACAAGTCTGACGACTCTGGATCTGATCCTCTGTAACGTCAGCGATGCCGGATTGATCAACCTGAGGACACTCGTCAACCTCGAGACGCTGCATCTGAATCGCACGTTTATCACTGATGCCGGCCTCCAGGAACTGCGAAGTCTGAACATGCTCTCCACATTGAGCCTGAGCGCGACGGGGATCACCGATAATGGGCTCAAGGAACTTGCGGTATTGAAGAATCTCAGGACGCTCGTGCTGTTCAATACGAAGGTGAGCGACGCCGGAGTGATGCGGTTGCAGGCCGATCTCCCTCAATGTGAAATCCTGCGATGATCCCGCATTTGCCATGATCCGTCACGAGTCATGACGAATCGGACCGGTTGCCCGTAACTTGCGGGTCCGCATCCGGATGGACGCGGCAGCAAACCAGGAAAGACATTGATCGCCGTTCCTCAGGCCGCTTCAGCGGACTTCCCAGATACGCAGGCTGCGATCGGGACTCGACCACAGCAGCTGCACATATGCGGCAGCGTGAATCTGCAGCGGATGCTGAGTGGACTCAACAATGTGCGTTGCATGTGTCTCGCGCAGGATGGCCATGAATTCCTCCTCGCTGTTCGTTTCATGCAG
>JANNGQ010001207.1:0-1726 GCA_031403975.1 Planctomycetota bacterium | reverse complement strand
GGACGGAATGGGATCCTTCTGTCGGTAAACTCTCTGATGAAGACCGCCGCTGGGTGGCCTCAGCCATTCACATCCAGCCGCAGCTTGCCACGAACGTGGCCTACGAACGCAGCCACACGGGTTTTGCCCGCACGATCACAGTGACGCTGGAAGATATTCAGCGGCTGTATGTGTCAGGTCGCTAGGCAGTCGGAGAAACGCCCGCGACTGTGGACGCAGCACGTCCGCTCCGGCGGACTCTGACTTCCTTCGGGAATAGAGAACATTTAGCAATTCGACCGCCTGGAATGCTCGCCCTCCATATGCGGACTGGTTGGAAGCGGCAATGCCGGACCAGGGGAATTCGGCGAAATCGCTGCAGTCGGATTGTCAGTTCGTCGGTTATGCTGTGCAATGCCGGCAGTTCCGAGGGAATGGCCAGCTGAATCCGCGTCGACCGGGAGTAGTAACATGTGTGTTGGCAAATCCAGGTTGTTCAGTATCGTTGTGCTGATCCTGTCGAGTTGGTCCGTGGCGGCTGCGGCGGTCATGGCGGTAGATCCGTCTCCGGAGGAATTGCTCAGAAGTGCAGTGAATTCCTGGCGAGCCGGGGAATTGTCCGCTGCCCGCGATCAGTTGTCGTCCATCATCGATTCAGGAACTGACGATCCGCGAGTTTACTATTATCGCGCAATTCTGACAGAGCAGCAGGGAGACAGCGGCGATACGGATTTTGCATCCGCAGCAAGACTGGAGGCTGAGACCAGTTCTGCGAGGGCCGTCAATCGCGCTCTGGAGAAGACGCAGGGAGCGCTGCGGGCCCGGATCGAAAAATTCCGTGCGAGTGCCCGCAACGAACTGAAATCGGACCGAGAATCCAACCGGCGTTTATTGATCTATCGTGAGGCACTTGACGCAAGGGCTCAGGGAGATACGGCAAGCGCGTTATCGAAACTGAATTCCATTGTTGAAAACGCGACGGATCCCCGTTTCCTGTACATGCAGGGTGTGGTTCTGGGGGAGACTGGTGATCTTGAGGCCGCCAAAGCGGCGTTCAGCGCCGGGTTGGCTCTTGAGAAGACTCCGGAGGACGCGCGGCTGGTAAACCTAGCGCTGTCCGGCGTTCAGGGCGACATTCGCCGGATCATCGAAGAAGAGACTGCGTTGACCGTCGGTGACAGGGTCGTGTCGCGTCAGACGAATCAGCGTGACATTCAGCGCCTCGCGGCGATGTCGGGCGAGGACATCCTTGCGGAAACCAAAACCGCGGAAGCGGCGGCGGCGGCGCAGCTGGTCGCGGAAAGGGAAGCTCGCCGGCCGCGGGCGGCCGAGCAGATCGCGGCGGAAACCAAGGCCGAGGAGGAGCTGCAGGCACGGATCGCACGAGAATCAGCGGATGTCGTCACGCCGCTCGAGCCGCGCGAAACGCTGGTGGCGGATGCTGCGAAACCGGAAGTCGAGCCAGGTGGTGCCACAGAGCCGGCAACCGCAGACGCCGCGGAGTCATCGAATCCGTTTCTTGGCGGCGGGGCGGTTCCGCCGACAGGCAGTCGATCGGTTGCAAGTGTGGCTGCGAAGTCGAGCGTGACAGCCGGGCCGATCGATATGTCGTATCTTCCGCCGCAGGCGGAATACCTGATGTATGTTCGCCCGGCCGACATGCTGAGCAGCGGATTCGTTCAGCCACTGACGGCGATGCCTCAGTTCCAGCAGGGAATGGATCAGTTGACTGCTCAGTTTGGCGTCA
>JANNGQ010001206.1:0-1764 GCA_031403975.1 Planctomycetota bacterium | reverse complement strand
AAAACAACCCCCGCCGTCGGGGGGGGGGGGCCAACAGTATCAGTACGACGTTGCGCTCCTGGACCGGGGAACTGCTGGCACCGATACTTGCTGCATCTTCCCGAGGTCAGATCGACACATTCAACGCCGCATCGGTCACCGCCAGGCAGCACGGCGACGTCAGCATCGATGAACTCGGACGATCCGTAAAACTACCGTGGGAAGTCGACGGCCCGAAATGGCACATTCACGACCGCATCGCTCACACCGGACAGCCGTGTCGCTGGGACGGTCAGGCATTGAGATTCGTGATCGACCTCCTGCAGGACAACGATGGCCTTGCACCGACGAACTGGAACGATCGAGCCACGATTGAGGTGCGTGCTGAAAAGGGACTGGGCTGGTTCCTGCATGCCCGCAGCGGCGGCGAATGGCTGCTGGTGTTGTGCTTCCGAGTGAAGAAAAACGAATTCACGGAGGCCCACCTCGACGCCGGACTCGGGCTGAAACCGCTCGATGATATGGAGGACGTGCAAGCCTACAGTCGAGAACCGCGAGTCAAGGTGCGTAACCTGAAAACGGCCTGGCAGGAAATCACGCTGAAAGTCTGGACGAAGGCAGAGATTGATAACGCAGCGTTTCGGAAGTTTCTGAAGCAGGCTCTGAAATCCTATCTTGATCAGTCGACTCGCGAGGCTTCGAATCCGGAAGATCTGATGCCGTGGAAACAGCTCGGTCGCAAGTGGCATCTGATGAAGAAGGGTTTGCCTGCCGTGAGTCGTGTTGTCTGGGAATTTGGCTCGATCGAAGCACTTCTGCCGCTTATGGAATCCGCGTTTTCGCGATGCGACGTCGATTATGGCGTTCGCAGTAAAATCAACTGGACGCGAAAAGCCGACAGCCAGGCCGTGGCAGAGCTGCATACGAAACGATCCGATGGCGTAGATCTCGTGGTCTTTTGCCCGGCAGGTTCCGTGACGATCGGCTCCATCGCCTCAGTGGGAGCGTCGCAGCAGATCGAACACACACGTGACGGCCGCGATGCCGTTCGTATCCGCTTCGACGCAGTCATTCAGGTGAAGTCGCCAGAGGCTTCGGACATGCTGCAGAAACTGGCTCGCCTTGCCTGTACTGCCGAAACAAGATAGCCGCCTCGCTCCGCCAGGCTGCGTGATTCCCGCCGTCGGAGCGGCGGGTTAACAGTCAGCAGTGTTCAACAATCACAACGGCGCTGTGATCGTGACGGTTGAAGTTTGAGCCCGCGCCCGACAGAGTTCCGTTTTCAAACCGGCAGCCGTGAAACTGACGCCGGAGTTGGTGGCGACTGTCTGAGGCAGAGGGGCAAGCAATGACGAAGCAATTCAATGTGGCGATGATCGGACTTGGGTTCGGGGCCGAGTTCATTTCGATCTATCAGGCTCATCCGAACGCCAACGTGGCCGCGATCTGCCGACGTGATCCGGCTGAACTGAAGAAGTGCGGCGATCAGTTCGGAATTGGAAAGCAATACACGAGCTACGACGAAGTTCTGGCTGATAAGAGTATCGATTTCGTCCACATCAACAGCCCGATCCCGGACCATGCATGGATGTCTCTAAAGGCTCTCGATGCCGGGAAGCACGTCATGTGTACTGTGCCGATGGCGACGACTGTCGATGATTGCCGACAGATCGTCGAGAAAGTCAGGAAGACCGGCCTGAAGTACATGATGGCAGAAACGGTGGTCTACAGTCGCGAGTTCCTGTTTATCAAAGAGATGTACAAGAAGGGAGAGCTCGGCAAGAT
>JANNGQ010001205.1:0-1544 GCA_031403975.1 Planctomycetota bacterium | reverse complement strand
ACACCGACGATCAGTGACGAAGGAGTGGTCTCGTTCGGGGCCAACGGTCAGCTGACATGCCTCGATCCGGTGACTGGCGACGTTCGCTGGGAGCGTGACATTCAGGCGGACCCGGACTGCCGGCCGCCGATGTGGGGTTATTCGACATCGCCGCTGATCCACAATGGCCTTGTCATCATTCATGTCGGAGGCAAAGGTGAAAAAGGCGTGCTGGCGTTTGACGCGAAGACCGGGGATCCTCGGTGGTCCGTGGCGTCCGGGAATCACAGCTACAGTTCTCCGCAGCTGGCGAGCTTTGATGGTGTCGAAGGCCTTCTGATGTCGACCAATGACGGACTGCAGTTCCTGGATGCTTCGGACGGTTCCACCATCTGAAATCACGAATGGAAAGTCGAGAACTATCGGGCCACTCAACCGCTGGTGTTCGGTGATGGTGTACTACTTTCGACGAGTCTTGGATTGGGAACTCGGCGGCTCTCCGTGAAACATGCGGAGGATTCATGGAACGTGACCGAACAGTGGACGTCGCTCGACATGAAGCCCGACTTCAATGACTTCGTCGAATACCAGGGACACGTTTACGGCTTCGATGGCAGCATTTTTGCCTGCGTTGACCTCGAAACCGGCAAGCGTCTCTGGAAAAAAGGCCGCTATGGCAATGGCCAGGTGTTACTGCTGCCGGACGCCGGCCAGATGCTGGTGATCTCAGAAGCCGGGGAACTGGTTCTGCTCAAAGCCGATCCGGGAAAGCTGGTTGAAGTCGCCAGAATTCCTGCCATCGACGGCAAGACATGGAACCATCCGGTGCTCGTCGGCAATCGCCTCTACGTCCGCAACGGAGCAGAAGCCGCGTGTTATGAACTCCCGCTTTGACAGCCAGCGGCACGGCGCTAGCCGCCGGTTTTTCGCGTCTTTGTCCCGAACAGGCACCGGTGGCTAGCGCCATTCCGCTGAGTAACTACGGCGAATCCCGTGCTGGGGTGACCCCGGATTGAGATTTCGAAAACAGAATCAGGATCTTTGTCAAAATGTTTGCATCGTCCTCGTCGGTCGGTTATTCCTTCGCGAATCTCATATGACGGCAGACCCTTCACCGGATTGGTGCATCAGGTCGGGCATTTTGTTCAACAGGAGTTCTTTCGAATGAGAAAACTTGTCTTTTCGATGGGCTTGGTTGTGACGCTGGCTATGTGCAGTGGGCAGGCCCGTGCCGGCAATATTGCCCTGCCCTGCTACGCTCCGGGCTCGATCATTTCGGACGACTTTGTTCTTGGTCCGACATCTCCTGGCAAATGGGGAGGAGCAGCTTTTGGAACCCCGGGCGGCGTTGTGACTTGGAGTCTGATGGGTCCTGGTCTGGCGTTTCCGGGTGAAACCGCTCCAGGTCTGAGCGTTCCTTTGAGTTCGTTCATGCCAGTGGGATTCAAAGCACAGATTATTGCTGCATTCGCGGCATGGTCTTCAGTGGCAAACATCTCATTTGTGGAAGTTGCTGACAGCGGACATGCCTTTAACGCCGTCGGAGCAACCGGGGACATCCGAAT
>JANNGQ010001204.1:0-9695 GCA_031403975.1 Planctomycetota bacterium | reverse complement strand
TCCTCGCCGAGATCGATGACCTGATTCATCGCGTCCGCCGCTGGATTGATGACGCGCCTGCGTGGGACTCCGCGCGCAAATCAAGGACTCTCGTGACTCGGATTGTGAATCGAGTGCATTCACTGCGAATCCGGCTCGAGGCTCCGCTGGTCGTGGCTATGTTCGGTGGTACAGGAACGGGCAAGAGTACACTGGTCAATGCTCTGATCGGGCAGGAAGTGTCCGAAGCCGGTCGACAGCGTCCGACAACGACGATGCCGATTCTGCTCGTCCATCCGGACGTTGAAATCTCTGCGCTGGATCTGGATCTCAGTCACTTCCTTCTGAAACGAGTGGATTCGCCCGTGCTGCGGGATCTGATTCTGATTGACTGTCCGGACCCTGACACGAGCGAAGGAGCGGACTGCGGGAGCAATCTTGCCAGGCTGCGGTCCATACTGCCGCACTGCGATGTGCTGCTGTATGTGTCGACTCAGCAAAAGTATCGTAGCGCCAGAATCGCGGAAGAGCTCGGGGATGCCGCCTCTGGATGCCGACTGGTGTTTGTGCAGAGTCACGCCGATCAGGATTCCGATATCCGCGATGACTGGCGACGCTGCCTGGCTCCGATGTATCAGGTTCCTGACATGTTCTTCGTCGACTCGCGCCGCGCTGCGATCGAGCAAACGAAAGGACTGCGACCGTCGGGAGATTTTGGTCGACTGACAGAGCTGCTGACCAATCAGCTCGGGACTTCGCGGCGTGTCGCCATCAGACGAGCCAATCTGATTGACCTGCTGGAGGAAGCCTTTTCCGCCAGCCGAACGGACTACGATCGACAGCTGCCGGAAGTGTCCCGGCTGCAGGACATCCTCTGTCAGCAGCGGATGCAGCTCCGCGATTCGCTGACGACTCAGCTGCGTGATGAGCTGCTGGTGAATCGCAATCTTTGGGAGCGCCGGCTGCTGAGCGCAGTGACCGACATCTGGGGATTCAGTCCGTTCTCGGCCGTGCTGAGGCTCTACAATGGGCTTGGGGCATTCATTGCGTCGTTCAGCTTCTTTCGCGCTCGTTCATCTGCTCAGATGGCGATTATCGGAGCACTGCAGGGGGCGCGCTGGCTCAAGTCACGGGCGGAGGAACAGTTTGCGGATTCCTCACTGGAGCGACTGGCCTCGTTTGGAATCACGGACCAGCAATTACAGGAGTCACGGATGGTTCTCTCGGGCTATGTCCGTTCAGCCGGAATCAGCTCGGACGAACTCTCCGATCGTCGCGACCTGTCGCAGCTTCGCCGCCGCGCAGCACAGGTCGAAGGTCAGTTTCTGGGCGACGCCCGTCGCGAGATTGATGAACTGATCGAGCATCTGGCAGCCGAGCATTGCTCGACATTCACACGATTTCGCTATGAGATCCTGTTTCTGCTGTATCCTGCTTTTCTGTTCGGCCGCGTCGGACACAACTTCTTCTGGAGCTCGTTTCTTGGGCCGATCGTGCGACCTGGATCGACCGCGGAACCGCTGCTGACTGTCGATTTCTATATCCCGGCGATCATTTTTCTGGTGCTGTGGTCAGGATTGCTGGTCCTGAGTTTCACATTGCGTCTGCGGCGCGGCCTGTCGGCCAGGATTCACGAATTGGCTCAGTCGATGATTGACAGCCGGATTCCGGCGGGTCTGTTCCCTGACCTGGAAATGACGTGCGAGCAGATTGTTGCCGACGACCGCGCGCTGACAGAACTGGTGACCCGGACATCCGATTTCCGCCGCCGCCTGGCGGACTCGACGTCGTTCCTCGGCGGACAGAGACGCGGATAGTCCCGGGCAGCCCGGATTACGCTGAACAAACTGAAGGCAGTGCCCGCCTTACTCAAGCCGATCGATGACCGTCACCCCGGCGCCGGGAAACTCGTGCATCCGGGGCAGCAGCGCTGCCGCTTCTTTCAGCGTGACGCGGTCACTGATGAGCATCGACGGATTCAGTGTTCCCGCTTCAATCATCGACAACATCCGGCCGTATTCAAATGCCTGCATGCCGTGGCTGCCGAGAATCTGCAGTTCGTTGGCGATGACGGTTCCCATCGGAATCGGCGGATCGGCTTCCGGACCAGCCATCAGTCCGACCTGGACATGCCGGCCTCGCTTGCGAAGGCTCATCACAGAATTCCGGCACGTGTGTCTGCTGCCCAATGCATCGAGCGAAACATGCGTCCCGCCGTGGCTCAGATCTCTGACAGCCGACACCACATCGCTTTTCGTCGCATTCACCATATGACTCGCGCCGCAACGGTGAGCCAGCTCCAGGCGATCCTCGCGCACATCGATGGCAATCACGCTGGCTCCGACGGCGGCGGCGATCATCACGGCAGACAGTCCGACGCCGCCGCAGCCATGCACGGCTACCCAGTCACCCGCCTCAACTCGTCCCTGAAACACGATAGCTCTGAAGGACGTCGCGAAGCGGCATCCGAGACTTGCCGCAGTCACGTCGTCGATCGAATCGGGCAGCCTGATCAGGTTCACGTCGGCGTATCGGATCTCGACAAACTCCGCGAATGCTCCCCACTGGGTAAACCCTGGCTGAGTGTACCGGTCACAGATCTGATGATTGCCGGAGCGGCACTGGTCACAAGAATCGCAGCCGCAGCAGAACGGCGCTGTGACTCGGTCACCCAGCGACCAGCCGCGGACGAGTCTTCCGACATCGGCGACCTCGCCGGCCAGTTCGTGACCGGGAACGTGCGGCAGATGCACATCGGAGTCGTGTCCCATCCAGCCATGCCAATCACTGCGACACAGTCCGCACGCCCCGACGGCGATGATGGCGGCATCCGGCCTCGGAACCGGATCCGATACGCTGCGAATGGCCAATGGAGATTGAAACGATTCGAAGACTGCAGCTTTCATGTGCTCCTCGTCAATTACTCGGAAACGCGGTTCCGGGATGCAGAGTCATCAGCAGAACACTTCCAGGCAAGTCAGCTCCGGGCAGCAGTTCCAGCGCATCGGATCTTTGGCTCCGATGCCCCGAGTCACATGCAGCGTGAGTTGCCCCAGCGGGAACAGTCCCGCAGCAAAGCTGACTCCCCAGAGGCTGGGGGAATACACGGGGCCGATCAACGGCAGCACGACCTGGCCGCCGTGAGTGTGTCCGGACAGCATCAGATCGTAACCGGATCTCCCGGCAAACCGATGCTGATCGGCAGTATGACTGAGCAGTACGTTGAGATCACAAACGGACGAACGGATCACCGGTGGGGACTCGCCCATCCACGGCAACTCTGATCCGGCAAACAGGATCCGGCGATCTTCCAGTGAGATTATCTCTGCCCGCCCGGCAAGACTGATCCAGCCGGAGGCGGCCAGCTGTTCCCGGATCTGCGCAGGATTGTAACGCCAGTCGTGGTTTCCCAGCACGAAATAGCAGGGTGCCAGTTTCGTCAGCGGACTGAGAATCGCGATAGCCGTCTGCAGCAGGTCGACATTGTCAATCAGATCGCCGGTGAAGGCATACGCGTCCGCGTTGAGAGCCGCCGCCTTCCGGACCACAAACCGGTAGTAGTCCTGACCCGGACGGCCGATAAGATGCATATCTGAAAAATGCACAATCCGCAGTGGTCGCCGCGTGTCACGGACAGCGCCCGGACGTTCGACACGAACGGACTTGACGTTTGTTTCCAGCAGAAAGACTTCGTTCAGCGGCCAGAGCTGCGACGGATGCCGCCGAGTCCCGCGGATGTCCGTCAGAGTCGGATCGGATTTTGCAGCGAGTTCGACATCAATCCGTTCGCCATGGTCCTTTTGAAAGAATTGTGTCCTGCGGACGAAATGCCAGCGACAAATCCCGTACAACAGCGGAATGCAGCCCGTCATTGTGGCAATCAGCAGCAACAGGAGCGACCTCGGCTGATCCTCCGGCATGCCTCCCCGGAGCAGACTGGTCTCGCCGAATCCGGCCAGCCACAACAGCCAGAACGGATAACCGATCACCGCCAGGTCATGCAGTGCTCTGAACATGCGCAGCCGCGTATGTCGGATGCGCAGCGCATACAGTCGGTTGACTGCGATCACCCACAGCTCAGTGTGACCAGCGATGCTCAGAAACAGTATCAGCCAGCCGATCAGCAGTTGCATGAAGGGTTATCTCAGAAACAGGTGTCGCATGCTTCTCCGGAAAATCAAGGTGGCCGGTCAGATCCAGCCCTTACGACGGAACCAGAGCAGCAGACTTCCGGCGACGGCGGCCATGCCGGCGACAGCGACAGGATAGCCGTACGGCGATTTCAATTCAGGCATGTTGTGAAAGTTCATTCCGTAGAAACCGACGATAAAGCTGAGTGGCATGAACAGCGTCGACATGATTGTCAGCGTCTTCATGACCTCGTTGTTTCTGACACTGATTTCTCCAAGGTAGAAATCCCGCAGATCGGCACAGAGTTCCCGGTAGGTCTCAGTGACGTCCATCAGCTGAATGGTGTGGTCATAGCAGTCCCGAAGATAAGTCTGTGTCGAATCCGAGATCAGCTTGCAGTCATCGCGGAGCAGGGCAGAAATGGCTTCACGCTGCGGCCAGATCGTTTTGCGGAGGAGCAGCAGGTCACTCCTCACATGCCGGATCGCGACGCGCTGGTCCTGGGAAAAGCTGGTCTCAAGGGATTCATCAATGGTATTCAGCCGGTTGCCGATTTCCTCGATGACCGGGAAGTAATTGTCAATGACTGTGTCCAGAATCGTGTACGCCAGATAGTCGGCCCGTTGTTCCCGGATGCGGCCCTTGGCCCACAGGATTCGTTCCCGGACGGATTCCAGTGCGTTGCCGCCCTCGTGGATGGAGACGACAAAATCCTTGCCGATGAACAGACTCACTTGTTCTGTCGTGAGTTCGCCCGGCTGGGCGCAGACCGGCAACCGGATCACAACGAACAGATGATCGTCATAGTCCTCGACCTTGCACCGCTGGTGAGTATTGACGACATCTTCAAGTGCGAGCGGATGCAGTGAGAAGGCTTCGCCGAGGTCATGCAGCGTTTCGGCGTCGGCAATTCCTTCCAGGCGAAACCAGTAGATTCGACCGTCGGGTACGTCTTCGTTCAGTTCGCCGACCGTGTCGATCAGTTCTTCGTCAGCGTTCTCAACGTTGTAGGAAATCCGTGTGATGCGGCACTTCGTGGAAATCGGTAACGGGCCCCGATCGATCGTCCCCGGAGCGGCACCGATTCCTGTGGCCCGACGAAATCCGCGAAGAACGCCTCGTTTCATAGAGGGAGACATCAGAAGATCCTAAGGCGGCAAAGCGGCATCTCCGAAATGCGAATGTCGGAATCCGAAAATCATTTCAAATGTGCCATCCGAACGGCAGAGCCAACTATCTCACTGAATTGTGGTAACGACGGGTCGGCTGAAATCCGGTGTTGGTCCACGTTGCAGGAGTGACTGGAATCGGCCCGCTGAAGGCATTCGGGACGATCGGAACGGCGGCTGACGAGGTTGGTGCCAGTTCATGGTCCCCCAGGATGTCTCCGGCAAGATTCTGACCAGGCATCATGGTACCCGGCAGCATCGCGGTCGGAACTTGTGAATATGCCTGAGTCGTGTACTGCGGCGTCATCGGATTCGACTGCCAGCCGAGCTGCTGAGGCACAGTAGACATCGACTGTCCGTACATCGGCAGTGAATAGGCATTCTGTGGATACATGCTCTGACCGTACATCGCCGGCGGCAGTTGAGCGGTCATCGGCTGAGCTCCGCTCTGCCATCCATACTGCGGCGTCGCCCGACGGGAATCACGACGTGAAATCCGCAGACGTCGCCCGGCCAGCTGCGGCATCATCGGAAGTGCGGCGTAGTGATTCGCAAACGATGGATAAGCGCCAGCCGGTGACCATGCGCCCGATGCCGGTGCTGTGTACCAGCGGCTCATCGATGTATACGGTGCCGCCGCGTACTGAGGCGTCCAGGCGTTCATACCGGGCGTCATCATCGTGCTTTGAGGAACAGCGGGAACTGTCTGAGTCGGCATGCCCTGCATCGCATCGCCTTCTGCACCGCAGCAGCCGCCATCCGAAGAAACACCGGGAACACTCATACCGGGCATCGTTGTTCCCGGCAGCATCGACCCATAGTTGCTTCCGAAGGCACCGCCACAGTCATCGCCACAGCCAGAGTCCATCATCGGACTCTGCATCATCTGCGGCGCGGACATGTACTGTGTCTGCGGCACCATGGTCGTGATCGGTCGCGGCACCCAGACTCGTGCCCAGTGACCCCGGTCGACAGTCATCGGACGCCATGTCGTCACGGGCGTCGGCTGACACTGAACAATCGGAGTCGGCAGACAAGGATCTGCGCACGGCTGCTGGCAGGGGTCAAAACAGGGATTGTGCATCGTGGGCATCGGAACCTGCATCATCATCGGTGCGTGCAGAGGAGCGACCATCGGCCTCCGCATCGCCAGCGCGGGAGCACAAGGTGCACAAGGTGCGAACAGTCGCGGGAAGAGTGGCTGGTAACAGCCGAACGGGCGACCCGGATAGTGGCCGACAGTGCCCTGCTGATTTCTCAGATACCCGTAACCGAGCCAGTCATCAATGAATCGTTGAGTTGCCAGCGGATGTGCTCCGTGCCAACCGCTGTAACCATAGCCGCCTGACTGACCATAGCCGTATCCCTGTGCGCAGAAGTGGCCGTGTCCATAACTGCCGCTGCAGCCGAAGAGCCAGTGAAGCGGATCCAGCAGCGGAATGAAACAGCACGCACTGGCGGTCGACGACAGGCCGCACAGAAGAGCGACCGTCAGAAGCAGAGTTCTGATACGGAGTCTCATACGATTCCCTCGAAGCTCAGAGACAGAATGGGCGGACGTGGAATTCAGTCGAGCGGCAGACACTGGTTTCGCTGTAGCCGAAGTCGTGAGACTTCGGTTCTAGCCGTATTACCGAAGTCTCACGACTTCGGCTACAAGGCGGCGATGCAGTGCATTGAACCTTGTGATTGCCCGGGAACTTAGGCCGGGAAGCGTTCAGCGAAAACCGGAAATGAACTCAAGTTCCGTTGCCGTGCTGATTTCAACAGACAGTGAATATGCTGTTCGGCTGCTTCCGCCGCTCAGAACAGCCAATCGGCAAGCAAGGTGAGGACGATCAGCAGCGCGATCGCGGCTGCGATCGGCAGAATCTGCTTTTGCCAGGCAGGAGTTGCCGATGGAAACGGAGTGTCAGGTTTCTGCGTTCGCGGTTCGTCATCCCCGAACAATTCCACCACGATGGAACGCTTTGATGTTGTTGCAGCGTTCCGCTGATCCACAAGCGGCATCACATCACCGTCTGTGCCGATCAGGATTTCTCCCAGTCGTCCCTGAAACTCGCGGGCACTGACCGGGCCCTGACCGGGCGGCGCATCAGCCGCTGCACGGGCCAGTAATCGCTCAAGCGGAATGCGGGCCGACAAATGGCCGACTTCTGATTCTGTCGCGACTGATTCGGCATTGGAAAGCAGTCGACTGAGGACTGCCGCCAGATCGGTCAGATCCTTGCCGAAATCCTCGCGGGAAGCCAGCGTGCTGCCCACGATCGGTGCAGCTCCGGAGACAGGTTCACGATCCGACTGACGCGCGGACCTCAGCCAACGTTCCACGCCGAAATCGATCAGTGTGACCTGCACATTTTCTGAGAGCAGTACGGATTCGCACGAGAGGCCTCCGTGAGACAGTCCCACGTTGTGAGCCTGCTGCAGTGCCGAACAGGTCTGCCAGCCGATTTCGATAATGTCTTCAGTCGACAACTTCCGCTGATGATGAATCGCATCCGTGGCCGTTTCCGAGTCACAGGACGCCGTCCAGAAGAAGAATGCTCCGTCGGACTCCCCGCTCCCGAGGAACTTCACGATGGACTGGTGCCGCAGCATCGAAAGCATGGCACGGTCGGTCTTGAGAGCTCGCCGGAAAGCTGAACGCTGCGAGATCTCTGCCGTAAAGACCGTCAAACGAACGGGCTTGGTGCTGTTTATTGGAATGGCTTCGTACACACGGCGTTCGCTGCAACTGATCAGTTCACGCAGAATCTGAAAGTTTGCAAGTTTCGCTTCAGGCAAGGCAGCAGCTCAAGACAGATAATCGACTGGCTTCATGTAAAGTCGGATGGGTTCCCGAACATTCCGCGACCGGCTGAGTTTGTTCCCGTACCGCCGCGCAGATTCGGATTTCGAGGTCGCCGCGATTCGACCGGTGGCTGACTCTGAGACTCCGGAACTTCCGTGTGTGCCGGCCGCGGCGGTTCGGGACGTGTTTCGAGGGCTTTCAATGACAGAGAAACGCGCTTGCGTTTTGAGTCGACTTCAACCACCTGAAAGTCGCGCACTTCTCCTGTCTTAAGAATCTCTCCGACGCTGCCGACGCGTCGCCAGGCGAGTTCGCTGATGTGCACCATGCCTTCAAGCCCTGCTTCGAGTTCGATGAAGGCACCAAAGTCTGTCAAGCGGGTTACAGTTCCGCTGACCGTCCGGCCAGTGGCATACTTTTCCGCAGCGCTGGTCCATGGGTTCTGTGCCAGCTGCTTCATTCCCAGGCTGATGCGTTTCTTTTCGATATCCAGCTTCAGAATCTTGACGTCGACCTGCTGGCCTTCTGTCAACACGTCCTTCGGATGATTGATGCGGGACCAGCTGATCTCACCAATGTGCAGGAATCCGTCCACCACACCGATGTTGATGAATGCTCCGTAATCTTTCAGCGTCTTGACAGTGCCTGAGTAATCCTGTCCCACTTCCACTTTCGACCAGAACTCGCCTTCACCTTCAGCTCGTTCCGCCTGCAGCAGGGCCTTGCGACTGACAACCAGGTTCCGCTTCTTTGCATTGACTTCAGTCACCTGTACCGTGAGCTTCTGCCCGACGTAGCCCTCCAGATTGCCGGCAAAACCGAGCTCAACCTGACTGGCCGGAAGGAAGGCCCGAAGATTGCTGACCGTCACCTGTAATCCGCCCTTATTCACACCGGACACAAGGCAGTCGACGACCTGGCCAACGGCCAGAGCATCCCAGTTTCCTCCGGCACGATGACGTGCCCTGGGAATACGTCCCCTGATCAGTCCGTCCGCGTCCATCGTGTCGATGATGACATCAAGCACATCGCCGATACTCGGATGCTTCCCTTCCGGAAACTGGGTCAGGGGCAACACGATGTTGTGTCGCAGTCCGGCCTCAAGAAAAACTTCGCCGCCGTGGATCGCCTGAACAGTTCCTTTGACTTTCGATCCGGCACCGATTTCTTTCAGCTTCGCGCCTTCGGGCGGAGCTTCTTCGTCTGCGGCGGCAGCCACCACAATCGGGGGTGAGCCGGTATCGATCGACATCGCTGCCGAAATCTCGGTTTCCATGGTCGCGTCGAGATCGTCTGCCGTAGGAATCTCGACCGATGGACTCTTCGATGAATGGCGAGGTGCCGCAGGCTGCTCCAGTACTTCGGGCACACGATCGGCCGAAGCATGCGACATCTTTTCCCGAATCCGCGCCGCGGCAGATCCGGCTTCATCTATCATGGCGGCCTCCGCTTCACCGACAACGTCATTTTGTGGAGCATCCGTCGGTGCCACCTCAGGAGCGACCATGGGTCTGCATTGTGGTGCCTCAGCATCGTTGCTGGATGGCATCGCAGGTACTGCATCATTCACTGGTGTGGGAGTTGCGGACTCGAGTTGCTGCGGATCCGTTGTCATCTCATCT
>JANNGQ010001203.1:0-3624 GCA_031403975.1 Planctomycetota bacterium | reverse complement strand
TGCAGTCACAGTTGCAGACCGCGATCACGCTCGACGACGTCGGGCTCAGAATCCGTTCGATCGAAGACCGCGGCTATTTGTCGGTCGAAAGCGACAGCATGATCATCGAGGATTCGATCTCGGAGGCTGTTTTGAAGGCGGCTGACCGGCTCGGAGTGAAAGCCGCACCGACGCTGGTGTATCTGGCGAACGAACTTCACGCAGCCAACCGTACTGATGACAAGTCGCGGTACTCGATGTACTCCATCGTGGCCGGACTGGACCTTGATCAGCCGGCACCGCTCGGACCGATGCAATTGAGCGACGGGACGCTCGTTCCGAAACTGTCGGACAATGACGTTGTCCTTTCTGACTGGCTGGCCAACGATCTGCAGGTGAAAGTCGGCGATACCGTGCAGGCTCGTTGGCACGAAGTGGGCAGTCATGGCGATCTTCCGGAAAAGCATCATGCGTTCATTGTGCGCGGAATTCTGAAGGCCGACGATCGGGCTTCCGTGGATATGGATCTGACGCCGTTCGTGAACGGAGTCACTAACGTAGATTCGTTCGGTGACTGGGATCAGCCGTTCGCCATGCAGATGGAGCGCATCACAGATCGGGACGACGCATACTGGGAGGCACATCGGGCGACTCCGAAAGCGTTTGTGTCGCTGGCAACCGCGGAGAAATTCTGGGGCAGTCGATTTGGCCGCAGCACGTCGATTCGAGTCGCGACACAAGGAGTCGCGCTCCCCGCAGATCGATTACAGATTCTGAAAGAACACCTGACGTACGAAATGAAGTCACTGATCGAACCCGCCCGTCTGGGACTCGGCTTTCGTCCGGTTCGAGCCGAGGGACTTGCGGCCGCCGTCGGTGCGAACGACTTCACGCAGCTCTTTCTGGGATTCAGCTTCTTCCTGATTCTCTCTGCGATCCTGCTCGCGGCATTGATGTTTCAGCTGAACGTGCGTCAGCGAGTGTCGCAGATCGGTCTGCTGGAAGCGGTTGGTTTCAGTCCTCGACGAGCGCGGCGATTCTTTGTGCTGGAGGGTGTCACAGTGGCGTTCTTCGGCTGCGTTCTCGGCGCGGTTGCGGCGGTGTATTCTGCGAAACTGATGATCTTCGGTCTGACGACCTGGTGGGTTGGTGCGATCGGGACACAGTTTCTGCAGCTGGATCTGCAGCCTCTGCGGCTGGTCACCGCGGTCGGAATCTCGCTGCTGCTGTCAGCGATTGTCATCTGGAACTCCGTGCGCCGCAGTGCCCGGCGCAGTCCGAGGGAATTGCTGGCGGGACTGGCATCCGATGATCTTCCCGCCGGCCGACATCCGTTGATCAAAATGCTGACTTCGGCCAGTCTGCTGGTGGCGATGATTACGGCCATCGGTATGCCGATCGCTGTCATTGCCAGTCTGTTGCCGGCGAAAGAAGCGTTCGGCGGGATGTCCTGGCGTATCGTCGGATTTTTCCTGGCGGGTTTTGCGTGGCTGGCAACCGGCCTGCTGCTGTTGAATCGCAGTTTGCAGAAACGAGCGGGAGACGCCGTGGACAGCTCGCAGGTTTCGAGCGTCACGGGATTGGCACTGGCAAATGCGGCGAGGAATTCACAGCGCAGTCTGCTCACAACGGCGCTGATTGCATTTGCCACGTTTGTGATTGTCGCTGTGGCGGCCGGGAGGAGAAACCCGGTTTCGGAAACTCCTGATCGGAATTCGGGCAACGGTGGATTCACACTGATCGCAGAATCCTCGCTGCCGGTTCTGTTCGATATGAATACGACCGACGGGAGACAGCGCCTCGGCCTGAATGCCACTGCACCGACGACACTGCCGGAAAATGCCAGAGTGTTCGGTTTTCGTATGAAGCCCGGGCAGGACGCCAGCTGCCTGAATCTGTTTCAGGCCACAGTGCCGACTCTGCTGGGGGCCACTTCCGAGTTCATCACACGCGGTGGTTTTCGGTTTGCGGATACTCCCGGCGAAAATCCCTGGTCGAGACTCACGGAGTCGCTGAAGGATTCCGGCTCCGATGCGATGCGGATTCCCGTGATCCCGGTGATCGGCGACATGAACACTCTCCAGTTCAGCCTCAAGAAGGGCATCGGCGATGTCATTCTGACGCCCGATTCCCGGAAACCGGAGTTCGCTCTGCAGGTCGTCGGAATGCTCGACGGAAGTGTGTTCCAGGGAGTGCTCGTGATGTCCGACGAGAATCTGAAACGAGTGGCTCCGGAAATCTCAGGCTCGCGTTATTTCCTGATTGAGACCGGAGATGCCGTTGATGACGTGAATCATGCGGCATCAGCGATTGAGACGGCTCTTCAGCCGTACGGGATCGATACAGAACGAGTCAGCCAGCGACTGGCAGATTTCCTCGCCGTCCAGAATACCTATCTGTCGACGTTTCAGATGCTGGGCGGACTGGGCCTGCTGGTGGGAACTTTCGGGCTGGCAGCCGTCATGATGCGGAACGTTCTCGAACGACGGTCTGAGATCGCGCTGTTGCGATCGCTGGGATTTCGCTGGTTCCGCATCGTGTGGCTGGTGCTGGCGGAGAACTCCCTGCTGCTGTTCTGGGGCATCGTCACGGGCACCGCAGCGGCGCTGATCGCCATGCTGCCTCATCTGCTGAGCACTGGCGCGGATGTTCCGTGGTTGCTGCTCGGCGTGACTCTCGCCGTGGTGCTGTGTGTGGGGACGCTGGCTGTCGTCTTTCCGATCCGAGCCGCATTGCAGGTCTCCGTGCGCGAGGTTTTGACGGCACAATAGTCGAACTGCGAAAAGGCCGGCAGTTTTTGCCGGTGCTGGCCCGGCGTCCATCAGATCCGGACCGGTTCGCTGCATGTTTGTTCGCCCGTAACGCGACACCCGGGATTCTGCGGTGAGTTTTCGGAATCCGTGGATTTCACCGGTGCGAGGTTTTGTGTGACGCCGCCGTTTTTGTTGATGCAAATGCCATTTGTTTGCGAACCAAAGGCTGTCACCTGCGCAACAGTCGGTGCCGATATGACCCAAGCCCCCATTTGAGCGAATTCCACAACGTGTGGCCTCAGGGATTCTTGCCGCAGACCGTGTCTTTCACTGTGACGCTGACGCAGTCTGTCGGTTGATTGACCAGATTCATCGGGCTGAAAGCATTCGGGAGGATGCGAGGTCCGACGAATTCATGGATGAACGCGAGGGATTGAAAATGGTCAGACGATCATGGAAGTCATTCCTTGCGAGTATGGCACTTATCGGCGGTCTTGCGGTGACAAATACCGCTTTCGCCGGCGGTGAGGGCTGTACTCCAAGTTGCGGTGAAGTCAGCTGCGGCAATAACTGTCAGCAGTGCGAAAAGATATTTGCCGACGCCGGCCAAAGCCTGACAGATCAGCTGGCTTCAATGAGCTGCTGCGGAAACGGATGCTCAGACGCGGGCAGTTGCTGTGCCCCGACATCGGTCTGCGACGATGCGTGCGGAGATCCTCTGTCCGACTCCTGCGGCGAAGGCTGCGGCGAAGGCTGCGGAGATCTTTTTGGTGAATGCGGCTGCGGCATCGATATCGGCGGCTGGACTCAGTTCGGCTACTCAAGCGATCCGGACGGAGCCTTCACCGGCAACGGCCCCTTCAACAACACTAACTTCGGCGGTGGCTTCAAC
>JANNGQ010001202.1:0-3752 GCA_031403975.1 Planctomycetota bacterium | reverse complement strand
GTGCGGTCCATGCGGGCGACGAAGATGTCGTTGGGCTCGGCGGTGTGGAATTCCTGGTAGTCAATGCCGTCGCCCACCGGCTGCCACGCGTCTGCCGATTGGGCTCTCGCCGCAAGGTTCGGCAGATACTCACAGAAATGAACACCGGCGAGTGCCGTCTGAGTTGTTCCGTACTCGCCCCGAATCTCCAATGGTGCTTCCGGTTTCGGATCGAATGTTTCGTGCTGCGACGGACCGCCCGACTGGAAAATGAAAACGACCGACTTCGCCCTTCCGGCCTGGTGTTTCCGTCCTGTTTCCGCCTGAGCTTCCAGGCGCAGCAAATCGGCCATCCCGGTTCCGAGCAGGCTGATTCCGCCTGCCTGCAGCACACCGCGGCGACCGATCGAAGGATGATCGGACGGCTGACATTCCGCTCGACGCATGGAGTGTCTCCTGTATTTGCAGAGATTCGTGACAGGGCGGACGAACTTGTGTGATGCGTCGTATACCTTGCGGCTGGCTGTTTGCGAAAGCCAAATGAGACAATCCGCACTCGAGATCGTTGACGACCGTCGTCTGCGGCATCGGATGTAACGATCGAAAGGCTCACATGATACCGCACCCATCAAAGGGCCACTGCCGACCGGGCCTCTGTATGGCGTGTCGGCGGCAGATCCGCTTCACAGCGATGCTGGGTTCGCTGACATTGATGCTGGTCACAGGCGGGTCGCCGATCAGAGTTGCTGCTGAAGAGCAGCTCTTGCCGGGATTTTCAACTTCGGGACCATTCGAAGAACAGGTCCAGTGGACACGACTGGAGAGTGGAGTTCGTATTCTTGTCAATGCGAGAGCGATGCTGACAAATAAGCCTCGTCGGCTGATTTTGTTTGCGACTCCCAACGGAAGCTCGATTGAGCAGACGATGGGTTGTCATGCGGGTGAGGGCATTGACTGGCGTTTCCAGATCCAGCACGTCGCGGCGCAGATTCGAATGCTGCGGGACCTCGACAAAGAGTATGAGCTGATCCTCGCCGTGGTGCAGGCTCCGAAACTGAGTTGGCCAGAGTTCCGGAAGGACAACACCGACGCAGGGGCCATTATTCGTGGGATCGTGCAAACTCTGCAGGCAGACTGCAGGGCTGCGGATGTGGCGCTCATTTGTCACAGCGGCGGTGGTGCCTTTGTTTGGGAGTACATTGCGACGGTGGATGCGATTCCGCCGGACATCTCGCGGATTGTGTTCCTCGACGCCAACTATTCGTATTCGGATGAACTCGGTCATGGAGACAGGCTGTTGACCTGGCTGAACGTGGCTGCTGACCATCGCCTGATTGTCGTCGCGTATGACGACCGCGAAATTGAAATGAACGGCAAGAAAGTTGTCGGGCCGGACGGCGGCACGTGGCGGGCGTCCGAGCGGATGCTCAGGCGGTTTCAGCGAGATGTGACAATTCAGGACGACGACCTTGGCCGGATTCGTCGCATCCGAGGACTCGAAGGCCGGGTGCAGTTCTTCATGCACCGGAATCCGGAGAACAAGATCCTCCATACGGCTTTGGTCGGAGAAATGAACGGTTTGCTGCACAGTCTGACTCTTGGTACGCCGCTCGCAGCGGCATGGGGAATTCTCGAAGGTCCGCCGGCCTATACGGCGTGGATTCAGCAGCAACCGTTCATCGAACGAAGGATGAATCCGGCAATCATTCCGGCAGATGCCGTACGCCTTTCGGTGAGCTGTCCGGAACGCAATCGGAATGCGGTCGTCGGCTCAGTGTTTCGGGATCAGATTCGAGACTTGGCGCGCGCTGATCGCGAAACGGCAATCGTTCGAGAATTGCTGGCAGGGAATCTTCCGAATCGGCTGCGGCGGCTGGTGCCGGTCCAGGTACAGTCGCTCGATCCGACCGGAAAGCGGCTTTCGGGAGTCGTTTATGTGACATCCGACGTGCTGAGTGTGGGCAGCGACGATGATTTCTTTCGAGTCCCGCTTTCGCCGAACAGCGCGATTCAGGTTGCCGATGCCTTCCGGGCATCACTCATAACCACCAAGCTCTCGGATGACATTTTTGCTGCCGCGACCGCACGAATGGAGCCTCGTCCGCTGACAATGGACCGCGAATCGGTGGACACGTTTTTCGCGCACCATCAGATGATTGAACAACAACTCGCCAGTGAGAAAGTTCTCACGCTGGTCGCCGGGATCAAGAAGGACATTGTGCTCAGCAGTGCTCTGTTGAAGAGGCCTCATCGAGTTGCCCTCTATGGATGGCATCTGGCAGACGGAAGTCCGATCCAGAGTCTCTATGCCGGGCATGTCGACTCGTACGTCGACTACAGTCACGGTGTGCGGCTGATGCTGAATGAGATCGTTATTGATGGAAAGTTGATGCCGGTTGTCAAAATCCTGCGGGATCCTCGCCACTGCGGACTGATGAGCACCGAGGGAGCACTTGATCCGGACGAGCTCCGAAGAGCAGCGGAATGGTGATGTGTCGTCAAATCCTGCGCAGCTTTACAAGGCTGCGCCCCGGGATCGTGCTGCCGGCAAGTTCGCAAGGAACCACCTTGATGTGATTGAATTCGGCACGGGGAATCGGTAGTTTCCGCCGATTAATTGTTACCCAGGTTGCGACGTCACGGAATGAAGTTCCCGAACAGGGGGTACTGGCGGGCGGACAGTAAGGTGCCGTTCGTTGAGCGATCCGTCGGGTCAAGGCTTCAAGTGAGTTTCATCGTCGAATCGATGGTCAGGCGGATCAATGCTGTTTAAGAGTCTTGGAGACATCGCAGCGAAGCACGCCTTCCTGATCGTCGGGGCATGGATTGCTCTGGTCGCGGCATGCATCGCGATCAAGCCGGAATGGGACGACGTTGTTCAGAACGGCGAGTTCGTATTCCTGCCGGAAGACTCGCCCAGCCAGATTGCCACGAAGCGGTTCCATGAAGCGTTTCCCAATGACATGCTGTCGAGCACCTTGGTGTTACTGGCCCGGCGGGAAAGCGGCGGCGAGGGATTGTTGCCGTCCGATTTTGACTTCCTGTCCGCTCAGGTAATTCCGGAGATCCACCGGCTCTCCGGGATGATCATGCCGGAAGATCAGCTGGACGCGGAAGCAGGAGCTCAGCCACGGGCAACGGAGCCGCCGGCCGCGGCCCCCGTGGCTGCGAACGGCACACCGCTGGTCCACACGATTCAATGGTTTGCCGACAAGAAGATCGGCGATTTGCTGATCAGCGAAGACAAGCACGCGACCACGATTGTGATCGGACTGCGCACCGAGTTTCTGGACCAGGCAAATTCCGCGTACGTCAATGAAATTGAAGGATTTGTACAGAAACTGCAGCGGACTCCCAAGGACACGCCCTCGGGAGCAAACGCATTGTCGATGCCGGCCGGGCTGGAAATCGCGGTCAGCGGCAGTGCCACTTTTGGTCGTGACATGATGCGGGAGTCCAGGAATAGCGCCAAGTCGACCGAGAAGTGGACGATTCTTCTGGTCGTTGGTCTGCTGATCGCCATCTACCGTGCACCGATGCTGGCCATGATTCCGCTGATTACGGTTGCCGTGTCCACAACCGTGTCGATCTGCCTGCTGGCCACAGCCGCCAAGGCTGGCTGGATCAGCCTGTTTAACGGCATCGAGACATACGTCACGGTGCTGGTTTACGGTGCCGGTGTGGATTACTGCCTGTTTCTGATCGCCCGCTATCGGGAAGAACTGAGCGGAGGCCAGACAATTGAGGAGTCGATCACCGGAACACTGCAACGT
>JANNGQ010001201.1:0-5436 GCA_031403975.1 Planctomycetota bacterium | reverse complement strand
ATCATGCCGGCAAATCCGGCCTACCTGATGGCCTTGCCAACTCGTATTGATCCGATGCTGGGTTATCTCACAACCGGCTATCAGGATCACGTCCATATCCGTGACAAGTTCGGCTTCCGCGTCAACGACCGGATGTGGGAGTTTTTCCGGGGACTCGGCGTCATCAATGCTGAGGGAAAGCCGACTCAACACTTCGGAAATCCGTCGCATGTGTACCTGCAGTACTGCCGGCGAAAGCAGGACGCCCGTCCGGATGAAACGATCCGGGCCGAGGCGGCATCCCGTATCGCCGAAGTTCGTTCGCGCGGTGTGTTCATCGCAGAAGGTTTTGCAGATCGTCCTTCGGTCCTGGAACCGACTCTGGCCGCAAACGTGCGGCGGATTTATGACGACGCCAGGATCTGCATCTGGAAGGAACTGGATGAATCGTTCATTTCGGCTCTGCCGGATGTCAAGCGACTTCGAACGCGGTCCCTCGATCGTACGGATTACATTCTGCATCCTGTCTCGGGCGAACATCTTTCCGACGACTCCTCAGCCCGCATTGCGGAATTTCGGCTCGAGGATTTCAACCGGTCAGACGTACAGATCGTCGTGTCCGATGGACTGAACGCATTCGCCGTGATGGACGGCGACCAGCTGATGACACTTGTTCACCGATTGCGATCAGAACTCTCCGACGCCGGATTTCGGGCGTCACCAAAGTTGCTGCTGGTGAACTCCGGACGCGTTCGTGCGGGCTATCGGATCGGTGAGCAGGTTTTCGGCGGGCGCGATGGTCGCCAGTCAGTACTTCACATCATCGGCGAACGTCCTGGCAGCGGACACCGGACACTGTCGATCTACATGACGACAGCCGACGGCGCGACATGGGGTGTGGCAGACAAAGTGGATCACAATATCACGAAGGTCGTGTCGGGAATCGCGACGACTGCGCTTGCTCCCGAGTCTGCAGCGATCGAAGCGGTGCGGATTCTGAGCCAAATGTGAGGACAGTACGATCATCTCACACATTTGCCTGCGGCTCGGATTGACTCAATGACGGTCTCCGCTAACGTTCACAGTGCCATCATCCGGATGGCGCAACGGCTGGTAATGTGTCGCGACATTTGAAGGCTCCGTACGGCGGTTTGGGCTGTTTTTGTCGGGCGATAGCCCGGATTGCACTGACAGAAGGAACGCACAGACTGTGGCTGCGACGGAATGGAAGACGATTCAGCAAGTATCACTCTTGTCGCCGGGGCATGCTGGCGGGGCGGTCATGCAACTCAGTGGGAAACTGCTGGCCGACGCCCTGAAATTCACCGACTTTGAGTCGTTTGTCCGGTCGGCGCTTTCCGAAATTGCCGCCGAACTTTCGGTCCAGTGGATCGCTCTCGTGCAGCGGATTCCCGGTCCCGGCTGGACGACCATCGCCGAACACGGTCAGCAGGCGCTGTCCGCGCGTCCGGTATCGCTTTGGGAAAATGCACTGGACCGGGAAGCCGCGGGAATCACAAAGTCCGATCAGGGGAGAGTTCTCGCAGCGTTTCCGCTGACCTCGGGATGTCCGTTTGCGCATCTGCTGGTGACATGCGGACGTCACGCGGACGAAGACCTCGCGGAGTCGGGTCTGTTGATGGCTCGTTCGCTGTCGATGGCTCTGGCGCTGGTCGACCACGAACTGCGCAACCGCAGACAAGTTGAGCGTCTCAGATCAACTCTGGATATCGCTTCGCGACTTTCGATGGCGGAAGACGCTGCTCCGCTGCTGGAACTGATCGCACACGAGGCCACGCGGCTGCTGAATTGTGACCGCAGCAGCATCTTTCTGTGGGACCGCGAACGCAACGAAGTTGAAGCCAGGCCGGCCCTCGGAGTTAAAGGCTCGTCGCTCAGACTTCCGGCTGGCGGCGGCATCGTCGGTGAGACTCTGCGAACAGGAAAGCCGATCTGTGTCGATGATGCCTACGACGATCCGAGATTCAATCAGGAGGTCGACCGGAAGAGCGGGTATCGGACGCGCAATCTGGTCTGCGTTCCGCTGCGGGACGCACAGGGCACGATCGTCGGAGCTTTTGAAGGCATCAATCAGAACGAGAACCGGCCGTTTTCCCCGGATGACACGGAGTGCCTGACTCAGCTGGGGACTCAGGCGGCTGTGGCTCTGAAGAATCTGCAGGAACGCAACTTACTGCATCGCAGTAACAGCCAGCTGGCGGAACAGGTCACGAAAGGTGTCTCGATCATCGGCGAGAGCATGTCGATTGCCGCTCTGAGAGACACAGTGCGGCGGCTGGCGTCGACGGATCTCCCGGTCCTCGTGCTGGGCGAAAGCGGGACGGGCAAAGAAGTCGTTGCTCAGTCACTGCACTATGCCGGCAACCGCGCCAGCTGCCCGTTCGTGGCGGTGAACTGCGCCGCGCTGACGGAGACTCTGCTGGAGAGTGAACTGTTCGGCCACGAGCGAGGCGCGTTTACTGATGCCCGTGACATGCGGCAGGGAAAGTTCGAGCTTGCCGACGGAGGTACTCTGTTTCTTGATGAGATCGGCGACATGAGCATCGGCGGTCAGGCCAAGCTGCTGCGGGTCCTTGAACAAAAAGTGATCACGCGCGTCGGCGGATCGCAGCCGATCCCGATCAATGTCCGCATTATCGCCGCAACAAATACAAATCTGAGCGAAGCGGTGCGGGCCAGACGATTCCGTGAAGATCTTTACTACCGTCTCGGCGTCGTCACGCTGGATCTGCCGCCGCTGCGTGAACGCCCGGAAGACATTCTGCCGCTGGCGGAATTCTTTCTGCGACGATTCGCCGTTCAAGCTCGCCGCCCTCAGCTGCAGTTGTCGTCCGAGGCACGTCGCCGGCTGCAGTCGCATGCGTGGCCGGGCAATGTCCGCGAACTAAGAAACCTGATGGAACGAATTGCGTTCCTCTCGCCGGGTGACCGCGTTGAAGCGGAAGATCTGGCGTTTATTCTGAATCCGGATGCCGATCAGTCCAAACTGCCGGCATTGGATCTCGGCCTGGACGGCGCGACGCGGGAATTCCAGCGAGACTTCATCCGCCGCAGTATCCGTCACGTCAAAAACATGACCGACGCGGCCCGGCTGCTGGGTCTTCATCGGTCCAATCTGTACCGCAAGATGAAGCAGCTGGAAATGAAAGAAGTCGGCGGCATGGAGTAGCCACGGATTGACTGAATCGCCATCCGGCTCGTCCCGGTGGTTCAGCGGCTACTGCGCCAGTCAACAACAAGGGTGTCAGTGGCAACGGAGTCGTGCAAAAAGCCGTTGAACCACCGGGGTAAACCCGGTGGCGTGGTCACCTGCGGTTTTGAGCGGTACGGCGCTAGCCGCCGGTTTTTTCACGGACGGCGTCGTCTCGAAACCGGTGGCTAGAGCCATTCCGCTCAATGGCAGCCTGCCCGTTACTCGACATCCACCTGGTCCAGCCAGTTGAGCCCCTGAGTCACATCGACGACAAGCGGTACATCGAGCGGCATGGCAGTCTGCATCGTATGCCGGATCAGCGGAATCAGTGCTGCGGCATCGTCGCGATGGCATTCGAAGACCAGTTCGTCGTGAATCTGCATCAGCATCGCCGCACGAATCGGACTGGCGCTCATGGCTGTGTCAACGTCCAGCATGGCCTTCTTGATCAGGTCCGCGGCAGAGCCCTGAATGACTGTGTTGATGGCCGTTCGCTCGGGCATTCCGCGGATGATTCCCGCCACTTTACGAATCCCGGAGATTGCTCGCCGGCGATTCAGGATTGTTCGCGCATAACCCGTGCGAGCTGTCGCGGTCAGGATCTCTTCACAGAACCGGGCCACGCCCGAATACTTCGCGAAGTAGTTGTCGATAAAAGCAGCGGCCTCGGTCTTGTCGATGCCCAGTGCTGCCGCGAGGCCCCATGGAGTCTGCCCGTAGATCACGCCGAAGTTGACCGCCTTTGCGACTCGCCGCTGGCCAGATGACACCGCATCGACGTCGATGCTGAACACTTCAGCGGCCACAGCCGCATGAATGTCGATACCCTGGCGGAACGCTTCGAGCAGCGCTGCATCCCGGCAGAAGTGGGCGAGGATCCGCAGTTCTATCTGGGAATAGTCCGCACAAATCAGCACCCAGTCCGGATGACCGGGCCGGAATGCGCGTCGCACCTGACGGCCTTCCGGAGTGCGGATTGGAATGTTCTGCAGGTTCGGGTCGCTGGAACTGAGCCGACCGGTCGACGCCACCGTCTGATGAAACATCGCATGGATCCGTCCGGTCTGCGGATGGACAAGTTCCGGCAGAGCATCCAGGTACGTTCCCTTGAGTTTGATCAGATGCCGTCGCTCAATGATCTTCGCCGGCAGCGGATGCAGTAGTGCAAGTTCCTCAAGAACTTCCTGATCCGTGCTGGCACCGGTCTGAGTTTTTTTTAAGACCGGCAGTTTCAGATCCGTAAACAGAACAGTCCCCAATTGCTTCGGCGAATCAATGTTAAATGTTCTGCCGGCGTCAGCGTAAATCTGTCCGGTCAGTCGATCAATGACCTCGCCAGCGGAGGCGCTTTGACGACGAAGTTCATCAACGTCGACGCTGATACCGGTGAATTCCATGCGGGCCAGAACGCGGATCAGAGGTTCTTCGAGCTTCTGATACAGATCGTTAAGATTGTCCTCGTCGAGTCCGGTCTGCAACCCGCTCGTGACCGCAGTCAGCAGGCGCAGTTGCTGCTCGCACCGACTGAGGGCATCGCCGGACGGATCAACTGCCGTTCCGTCGTCGTTATCAAACATCGTCTTCTGACGTGCCTTTGCGGGACTCAGCATTGCCGCAGTGCGAACGGCGTCCGTGGCATGGCGATCAGCGATTTCAGCGAGGTCATGAGATCGTGCGCCCGCATCCAGCAGATAGTCGGCAAGCGAAGCGTCAAACAGAAGACGCGGCAGAGTCTTCCCGGCCGCGAGCAGCGCGTGACACAGCGGCTTCGCGCTGGTGATAATGAGTCTGCCCCGGAATGACATCAGATGTGTCAAGAGTGCGTCGTGCAGGTTCAAGTCTGCTGCACACGTAAGGTCAATCGTGATTGTCCGGTTTCCGGCCGACAATGCGGCTGCCGTCAATTGCCGTTGGCGGACACCCTTACCGGACAGGATGAACTCTGCAAAGAGATCCTGCTGCGGTTCGATCGCGCTGAACACCCTCGCAAGCGACGGAACGTCCTGGACACGAATCGTCCCGGACATGGTTGTCGACCCTTCCGGAACAGCAGTCGTCGGGCCATCGAGCGCAGTTGTTGACGCCGACTGGCCTTCATCGCCGACAGCCAGATGTTCACGCATCTGAATGGCGTAGCGCCGGAAACCGAGAACCGTGAAGAGATCGAACAGAGCCTTGTGGTCCGGGTCGGAGATCTTTGCGGATTCGAAGTCAATGGTCATCGGCAGATCGGTTCTCAGCCG
>JANNGQ010001200.1:0-3890 GCA_031403975.1 Planctomycetota bacterium | reverse complement strand
GTTGAGTCCCGGCGCGCCGGGACTCGTCGGCTGGATTTCTTTGGGGACCGCGACGCTGCGATGCGAATCCCCCCCCGCGGAGTCCCGGCGCGCCGGGAGACCACAGCCGGCCGCGGACTTCACCGTAGCCTTGCTGATTCGTCGACGGTATCCTGTCGGTGACCTGCCTGCGCCGCAGCGAATCCAGCGATCCGAGGAGTAACCCGCCGATGCGACGTGTGTTGCTGACGTGCCTGATTGTTGCTGCATGTCCCGTGCGGACTGTTGGACAGAACCCGGATTTTCACTGGGACTTTTCAGCTCCGGACTTCGCGAGCAGCCTCGGCGGTGTCTCTTCTGTGTCGGTTCATGGCAGCCCGGCGTTCGTGACATCCGGTCCGATGACTCCGGAGTTTCCTCATTTCCCGAGCGGCAACGCGGCCCTGAAACTGGATGGTCGGTCGTGGCTGTCGATCGACGATCCCGGTAACGCCAGCCCCTTCGATTTCGCGAGCGGAGACGTGATCTCGCTCGAAGCATGGGTACGCCCCGAATCGATCCGCGAAGGACAGCAGGTTTACATCCTCGGCAAGGGCCGGACAAACAATTCCCTCATGTCGAAGGATAATCAGAATTGGGGATTTCGCCTGCGAGGGATGTCTGGTATTGCGCGACCCAGCTTTCTCTTTCGCTCGGCGGATGTCCCTGCCATGACAGACCCTGAAGGCAAAGTGACGACCGAAGGCAAAGCCGGTGAACTGCATCGATGGAACGCTGACCTTGGTATTGAGCCCGACGGTCTGTGGCATCACATTGCGATCTCGTTCCGATTCGGCGATAAGGCCGCACCGGTTGCCTGGGTGGACGGTCAGTCGACCGACGGTACGTGGGATCTGGGAGGCAAGACGTCCTTCGCATCTCCTTATATCGACAACGATCAGGTCTGGATCGGATCGTCGCTCGGCGGAAACGCTGACAACTGTTTTCACGGCTCCATCGACGAAATCTCTCTGTTCCGGCGAGTCCTGACGGACGCTGAAATCCAGTCCCGTTGGCAGACGACTCGGACCTCACACTCGCAGCCCGAAATTGCGGATTCTGATCTGCCGGCCGGCTCTGTGCTGTTCGACGTACGCGAATTTGCGCGGCTGAGTGATCCGTGGAACCGCGATCGGACTCGCATCACCATGCACTGGCAGCAGCCCGTGGCGGCAATCACGGCATTGCCTCGCAAGTATGCAGACGGGGGGCTGATTGAGGATCGCACCAATCCCAGCATCCTGAGGATGCGCTGCCGGTTCAGCTCGCCGGAAGTCACCACGCAGTTTCTGATCCGGGCCAGATCCGCTGCGCGGCTGAAGATCGACGGTCAGGAAGTCGCGACGCTGGTTCAGGCGGAATACGCTTCCGACGGACACCAGGAAGTTCCGGTACCGCCCGAGCCGCTGTACGAATACATGCATCCTGTTCCGGCCGGTGATCAGGAAGCCCTCGTGCCGGTGACGCTGACAGCGGGAATTCATCTGGTCGAGTTCGAAGCGCTCATCGGTGGCAAAAACATGCGGGTCGAGGCGAGTGAAACTCTGGTTGCCACGGGCTCCACGGAACGCGGCTTTGAACTGCTCTCGCCGAGCGACGCCTCGTACGGCCTGAACGAACGTGACTGGCAGCACTTCGCCGAAGAACAGCGCCGCTTTGTGAGTGAGCTTGAACAGCAGGAACGCTCTGTTCGCGGCCAGGCGACAACAGCCTTCTGGAATCAGCGCCACAACATCGCTCGCGAGCTGACAGGAACAACGATCACCGCTCTCGGAAGCAGCGATGTGGATCAGATCCTGCTGCGCGGGCTTGAAAATCAGAGCCTTGCGCCAATGCCGGTTGTGGATGACATGACATTTCTGCGGCGGCTGACGCTGAACACTGTCGGAGTGATTCCATCGCGTGATGAAATCACGTGGTTTCTCGAACGATCGACCGAGACCCGACGACGTCTGGCAATCAACCGTTTTCTCGCCGATTCCCGCTGGGCCGATCATTGGGTTGCGTACTGGCAGGACGTGCTCGCCGAGAATCCCGGCATTCTGAAACCTGAACTGAACAACAGCGGCCCGTTTCGCTGGTGGATTCATGAATCGTTTGTCGACAACAAACCCACAGATCGTTTTGCCACCGAACTGGTGATGATGAAAGGCAGCCGCCTTGGCGGAGGTCCCGCGGGTTTTGCGATGGCATCCCAGAACGACGTCCCGCTCGCCGACCGCGCGCTGGTTCTTTCGGCTGCGTTCAATGCCCGCGACATGAAATGTGCCAGATGCCATGACTCCCCGAACAGCGATGTGACTCAGCAGCAGCTCTTTGAATTTGCGGCGATGCTCGGTCGGTCATCGATCAGAATCCCGGCCACCAGCAGCGTGCCCAAAGGTCCGAACGGAGAACGGTCGGACCTGATAAGAGTCAGCGTCGAACCGGGGACGTCCATCGCTCCGGCCTGGCCATTCGCATCGGCAGTGGGACAGGCTGCCAGCTTGCGGGATTTCCCTGACATGGGTACAGAAACTGGCAGCTTCGGCCACGAATCCGCGCTGCTGCAGAATCCCCACGACTCCCGCGAACAGGCCGCGCTGCATCTGACTCATCCGACGCAGTCAGTGTTTGCGCAAGTCATGGTCAATCGCCTTTGGGAACGATTGTTCGGCCAGGGACTGATGTCCGGCACCGACAATCTGCCTGAGACGGAATCGACTCATCGGGAACTTCTGGAGGCTCTTGCGAGACAGCATATAGCGGACGGCTATGACCTGAAGAAGACCGCTGCACTGGTTCTGAACACGCAGGCGTGGCAGCGTCAGGCCGCTCCGGCTGATGCTCCGCTGGCAAAACTCTTCGGAGCCACCACGATGCGCCGCATGACGGCTGAGCAGCTTCTGGATTCACTCTATGCGGCGGTCGGAAAATCTTTCGATGCTGAGATGCTGACTCTGGACCCGGAAGGGCGTCGTCCGGACGACACGTTTCTGAATCTCGGCGTTCCCCGCAGAGCCTGGCAGTTTTGCTCGCTGTCCAACGAACGAGACCGGCCTGCCCTGGCGCTGCCGGTGACACAGAGCCTGGTCGATCTGCTGGCCGTGTTCGGATGGCGGGAATCGCGCCCCAACAGCGTGTCGTCGCGCGACGATCAGGCCACCGTGCTGCAACCGCTGACCCTGGCCAACGGCAATGCCGGTCATCGCCTGATACAGCTCAGCGATGGTGCCGCCACAACCGATCTGGCCCTGACATCTCAACAGCCTGGTGAACTGGTTGCGGCACTGTTCCGGCAGATTCTCTCGCGAGAACCGTCAGCCGTTGAGCAGTCTCTGTTTGCTGAAGAACTGACACCCGGATTCACCGATCGAGTGGTCCCCGGCATCGAACCGCCGTCTCAGCCCGCCATCCGCCGCAATACGGTGAGCTGGTCGAATCACCTTAACAAAGAAGCCACCCGCATCAAGCAGGAACTCGAAGAGTCCGCGCGACTCGGCGACGCGCCGACAAAACGACTGACCGAATCCTGGCGAACCCAGGCCGAAGATGTGATCTGGGTCCTGCTCAACAGTCCTGAATTTGCGTTCGTACCCTGACTCGTTTAACGGCAAGCCGAAGGCGCCTGCGCCGCGTGGCGCCGTCACCATCGTCGATTTGATTATTCACCCAGGCCATCGCGTTCCTTCCACTCCCATGATCCACGGCTACCACGTCATCCTTCCCATGTACGGGTTCTGGCTACCCAATGATCCTCGCGGCTCGTGGTCTGACTTCGTACGAAAGTGGGAGCTCGTGCGATTCGGTCGAGCCGCCCGAACTGCTGAACGACGGTCGCTGAACGAGCTTTCTCACCAGGAACTCCGAGATCGCGAAGCCGCCAGGAACGC
>JANNGQ010001199.1:0-2381 GCA_031403975.1 Planctomycetota bacterium | reverse complement strand
CGGCGCGGGACTTCCTGACGCAATTGAGGTTTCTACTTTTCTTGCCGGTGCCGTTCTGATCTTCGGCTCTGCGGTACTTGCATCGCTGTTGACTCGACGTGTGCTCTACGCTGTCGGACTCACGGCGGTGTTCGGGATGCTGATCGTATTCGCCGCAGGGCTGATTCCTGGAAGCATTTATGTTTCGCAAAGGACTTCACCCGACAACACCGGTCCACTTGCGGCGATTGCAATATTCGGACTCGTCGCCTGTATTCTGCCGTCTGTGCTGCTATCAAAGCCGTGGCATCTCGGACGGCTGCCGCGGTCGTTCATGCCATTGAGCATGCCGTCGATCGATGCAGCAGCTGGCCGTCCATCAAGGGTTTCAATCTGGCAGCGACTGGCGCTGCGGATTGCCATGTGGCCTGCATCGCGGACTCGAATGACGACCATGCTGATGTGGCGGGAGCTCCGTTTCGCCGTACCGTTTGGAATCCGGTGGCTGCTCGCCGGAGTCCTCGTCATTGCCTATCGATATGTCACAGCCGCGGAGTTCTACCCGTGGCCCGCGCTGCTGCTTTTGATCTTCATCCACCAGTGCGGAATACGAACAAACTCTGACGACCAGCGCAATGGTGCGTCGCTGCTGCTGGCCAACATCGGAGTGTCTCCGCGGCGAGTCTGGCTGACGAAGAGTGCGTGCTGGTTCACGGTGATGCTGTTGGTGGGCCTGATCATCCTGGCATTGGAAACTGTGGAATGGTCCGAGAGACATCCGCGACCGGTGTTCGAGCAGATCAGGATCAGTCGCATCATTGAAATGATCCGCGTTCCCAAACATCATCATTCGGAACTCGTCTGAGAATCCTCTCACCATCAATGGTCCCATCACTGCAGCCGACCGCGGATTACAGTTCAGTGTGGTGACTTCACTTGTGCTGGCGCTGTTCGGCAGCGGGCAGCTCATGGCCTGCTGGATTCGCCGCTCGCTGATTGCTTTTGCAGCATCAGCACTTCTGATGTCGGCCTGGCTGTACTTGCTGGCCGCTGCTGTGTTTCAAGCCGACTGGCCGGTCTGGGTCACGATGACTCCGATCGCCGTTTGTTTCTTCATCGCCGCTGCCGTCACTTCTCGTTGCTGGTCCGATCGTGTGGAAAGTTGGCGTCTGCGTCTGCGGCAGGTCACCTGGGTTGTCATTCCGTTTGTCGTCTTCCCCTTCGCTGGCTGGACAGTCTGGTACAGACAACCGCAAGCAGCACTTGCCCGGCACAATGCCCGGCTTTCAAATTCTGCCGCATTCACAACTGACGCTCAGCATGCAACGCTGGCAAGTTACATGACCGAGCCTGCACTTGAACTTCAGCATACCCCGACCTCAATCCAATGGTGCGAATTCGCCAGACGAGTGACCGTCACACCGCTCGCGAGACCTCAGTCCGGAACTCCGCCGCAGAATTGGTGGGCATCCGTCGACAGAAGTCTGACCACGGAGCAAGTTCAGGCTCTCCTGGAACCGCTGACAAAGTTAATCGCCGATGCCAATGGATCGCTCCTGATTCCAGCGGCCTGGCAGACACCGTGGGCCGAAACGCCGGCTTCAGCGATTGCGTTTGTGCTTCTGGAAGACGCGAGGTTCAAGCAGGACAATGGCGACGTTCACGGTGCAGCAGTTCAAATCGCCCAGGCCGTGCGTGTCTGTCGAACTCTGTCGGAACAGACATCCTCGTGGGCCAACCTGCTGTCGTGTCTGCACGCCGAACGGGTCGCACTCGGCCGGTTGCGATTGCTGCTGGGAACTGCGGATCTGTCGAAAGTGGATCTGGATCAGGTGTTTGAGGATCTGGTCAGTTCACTGCGTAACAATCCGACGGCCGATAAGATGCTGCAGCAACGGACTATGTTCTGGACGGCCGTTGTGGGAGCGGATGCGGTCACGCGGGATTTGCGGGACTCCGGCGAGTTTTCGTTGTTTGCCGGAACGTCGACCGCGGAACGAGCAGCTGAGCAGTTGTCTGCCATGCAGCAAAGTACGGCCGAAAGAGCCGTTCACGTCATGTTTCTGTCACAGCTTGTTCTGCAGCAAATGTCTGTGATCGGGTCGTTCGATGGACCGCCGCGCGTGACGTTTGCCCCGTCGGCCAGAGGTGCCTGGGAACTGCCCGACGACATACTGCGTTACGCGGCGACGTCCGAACTGGGAGACATCGAGATCGACGCCGCATTCCTCGGCCCAAACCCCACGCCAAATGTTCTGCGAATGATGGTCGATACGGTGGCTTCGGAACGGGCAACGTTGCTTGGCCTGCAAGGCATGATCAACGATCTTCTGCAGACCATCGACGCACCGATGGATTTCGCGCCCTGCCTCGAAGGCCCGCTTGCGCTTTCGCCAAGCAAT
>JANNGQ010001198.1:0-3308 GCA_031403975.1 Planctomycetota bacterium | reverse complement strand
GTCTTTCGGTCCGTGGGGCCGGACGGTCGCCTTCTCATCGTTCACGGCGAGGCCGGAATCGGCAAGACTCGCCTGGCCACTGCGAGACCCAGGAACAGATGGACCAGGTTCGCGCCGAGGGCTGCACCGAGATGCAGGGCTTCCTGTTCAGCCGGGCTGTGCCTGCCGATCAGATTGCTCGGCTATTTCTGGCAGCGCAAGATAGACCGGCAAGCGCAGCATAGCGAACTGAGCACGCTTGCTGAACGACCCCACACTTGGAGAAGGTGTCTCCGCATCTGGCAGGCACACGCTCTTGCAGCTCACGCCATAGCCATTGCCTGCTCGAGGTCACCGATCAGGTCGTCGGTGCTTTCGAGGCCCACGGACAGTCGCAGGCGACGGTGTTGATTGCGCGGCGAGACACCGTCGCCTGCGGCTTGCCGTTAAACAATGCAATAGCTGCCGAGCGCACAAGACCCAGCGCAGGCTTTGCCCGCAACTCACGACGGTGATATCCGGTCAGGCAGGCTGCGCAGGCTGTAGCCGCGGCGGCGAAAGAATGATGACCGGACGAACGAATGCCGATCCACTGGATGGCTGTGATCTGCCTCCATGGACGAAATGCGCAGATTCTGCCGCTGGCTGAAGTCTGAGAGAGACTCACCGCCTGACCTGCCGGAAATCTGACGCATCGAGGTTCAAGCCATGGAACGGCTCCGAATTGTGCTCTTCATCGCAGCCAGCGCTGCGACTGCACTCACCTCGCCCGCGCAACTCTCCGGCTTTGCTGACCCGGCGACCGTATCAGTACCTGCGGAGACCTCCTTTGCGGTCATTGGTGACGTCCGGCATGTCAACTGCTTTCTGCTGTCAGAGGGACATCCCGTGACTGTCCGCCAGGCCGTCCTGAACGCCGGAGTCCTGACTGACGCCAACAGCGTGTCGGTACTGAGGGGAAGCCAGGACCGGGCACTCTGGACTCAGATGATGACACCGGATTCGGCCGACTCCGGCGAATTGGTCGCGAACGGCGATGTGCTCGTCGTGCAGTCCATTACTCCTGTCACAGAACCGATTCCCAGGAGTGCGGCTCTAAGAACCGATATCGGCATCATCGTTGTCACACTGGCCGATGACTCCGTCACGATCGGCGACTTGCTCCAGCAGACCAACTCGATTCTCCGCGCGGGACAGCAGGTGAAGATTATCAGCCAGCTTCAGGGCCGACCGACTGTCGCAGGTGCGGCGCTGTCGGACAAAGTCATTCACGGCGACGTGATTGTTCTGTCCGGGGGAGGGCGGAATGTGCGGACTGGATTCGGCGGAATGGCTCCGGCCTTCTCAGAATGGCGGGACACCACGTCGGCCTTTCTTCCGCCGGAATCCGCTGCGGAATCGGCGCCATTGACAATCGAAGCGCCGGACGTTCCGGCAGACGCTTTCGCGAAATATGCATTGCAGATTCCGGATTTGTACAATTCGGCACCGATCGCTGACGATGCATGCTTGTCAGCGGATCCGCCGTCAGCGGACGTGTTTCTCGAAGGCTATCGTTCTGAAAACAATGGCTTGCTGGAAGTGCTGGCCGTTTCTGAGACTTCTCCGGCAGACGACCAGCCAGACTCGAGCGATCAGTCGGCTCCGATACCACCAGCGGAACAACCATTGTGGGCGGCGTCCGCACCAACGACAGTATCCTCCGGGATCAGTCCGTGGAATCTGGTCTTCATCGGCGGCCTGCTGATCGCCGGGACTCTGATCCTCGCAAGTTCGCTGAAGTCCGATGTTGATACAGATGCCACGACCGGAATCCCGGCCGAGCTGCTTCAGCACCTCCAGACATCGGGGCGGTCTCTGTCCGCAGGCAATGTCACACGCCACAGTTCGTCGCCCCTCCAAGTCGCAGAAAAGACCGCCGCGACCGCAAACGAGCCGCGCACTGTCCAGGTTTCTGCGACATTCGCGGATTCCTCTGACGACAAACCGGTTCGAGCGGACAACGTGTTGAAAACCGTCATGGCCGAGAATCGAATCATCGAGACCGAGTGGTTCAGCGGTGAATGGCAATCAGTCAATTCTGCTGTTGCCGCAGAGCCTGTGGCTGCAGCACCCACAGCAGATCCGGACGCTCCGAACGCCATGGCTGACAATGCTGCTGTCATGTTGACGACCGGTCAGTTTTCCGATCTGGAGGACCTCCTTCAGAACCGTCTGCCGATCGATCTGTGCATCACGCGTCTGCCGCTTCGAATCTCGCTGTACGGCCGCCCCGCCGGACCTCGCCGACTGCGGATCGATGCGGCTCATTCACCGCTGACAGGTCCTCACACCAACATCGCCATCGATCGCAGACGTGAGGATTCCGCTGCAGGCCGCGGATCGGTGACTACGTCCGGAAATGCGTCGACCAACACCGCGGGCGGCCCTGACACGGCCTTCCACTCTCTCCAGGAACGGATCGACTCATGATTTGTGCGATCGACTTTGGCAGCTGCTGGATTCGTTCCGTCTTCCGCAATCCGGAAACGCCCGAACGCCTTTCGATGTACACCGAGAAGTCCGAGTACGCACTTCTGACAAACACAGAACATCATCGCCGTTCACTGGAAGAGCAGCAAATCCCGTTTGCCGAGTGCGATCGGTCGCTGGTTGTCGTCGGCAACAACGCGGCAAAAGCACAGTGGCTCAGCCGGGTTCCCTGTACCGCCTTGCTGACCGACGGAACAGTCCCGACCGATGATCCACCGGCCCGCCAGATGCTGAGTGTATTGACCGAGGCCATGTTGCCGCCGCTCTCGGGAAGCCGCAATCTGTGCGCCATCACTGTTCCCGGACTCCGCGACGGATCTGAACAGGCCGTGAAGAACGAAGAATTCCTCTGTCGCCTGGTCCATATGAGAGGATTTCAGCCTCTGGTGGTCAATCATGCAGAAGCCGCACTGCTGGCGACCTGCAGTGACGCATCATTCACCGGCATCAGCATTGTGATGGGGGCCGAAACGACCACGATCTGCGTGGCCCGTTACGGTATGCCGATCGCCGCTGAGACCATCGCCATCGGCAGCAACTGGATCGACGCCGAAATCGCCCGCCAGTTCCGCATTCAGACCTGGGACGAAGAAGGGACATGCTATCTCGACGTTGAAAACGTTCGCCAGTGGAAACAGGCCGGCAACGTGTATCTCCGCAACGCACTCGGAGAACGTGAGCGCATGATGGCACGGCTGTACACAGTTGTGCTGGACCGAGTGACAAAGACCGTAGCACAATTGCTGACATCCACCGCGGTGCGCACGGCTCTGCAGCGTCAGAGGCTGTCCGTCATG
>JANNGQ010001197.1:0-4131 GCA_031403975.1 Planctomycetota bacterium | reverse complement strand
GTGGATCTGGCCGCCCGACGAAGTCAGCGGTTCCAATTGCGCCGCCACCACTTTCTCGGCGGCTTTCGCGTTGGCCAACCGAATTAGTCGAACCAGCAGCACGCAGAGCACGATCGCTGCAGACACCCAAACGAGCAGTCGCAGCCGTGGCGACAGATCCAGCACGACGTCCGTCCACATCCACATCAGCAGCGTGCCGACAAACGCCAGCCCGCTCCAGATGGTCCCCGACACCGTTCCGATCACGATCCGCAACGACCGAATCGTCCCAAGCTGATCAAACAGCAAGTGATGATCCAGGTACTCAAATCCCCGGCGTGCGGCAGCAATGCTCATCACGGACGATCGATGGGTTGACATGAATGACTCCACACGGCGGATGACCCGCAATTCCGAATGAAACACCAATGACTAAATGACCAATGACCAATGACTGACGCCTCAAATCAACCCTGTCCGTCTCCTCAATCCCCAGGTCGTCGTCCACAAACACAACACTCCGACCAGAACCCACCAGCGGTCCCAGGCGGCAATGCGTTGGTATTGTACCGGGCGAGACTGCCGGATGTGTTCCGTAAATCGCTGTTTCAGCTCGGAAGGATCATCGAGTGACAGCACCGCTCCGCCACTGACTTCAGCAATCCGCTGCATCAGGTCCGACCGGGCCGAGACTTCCAGTTGTTCCCGCAAGTCAGGTCGCACGTCGAAGTGAATGTTTTTCGTGACCGCGGCTCCTTGTTCCGTCGTCGCCATTTTCAACTCGTAGTGTCCGACGGGCAGAGCTCCTGCGAAGACCTGGTACACACCCAGTTCGTCGCCGACCGGAATCGGACGCACGGATTGAAGTAACTGACCGTCGGCCGAATGGACATCCACATTCGGCATCTCCTGAAGATCACTTTGAGGCCGTCGCAGGACAATGGCCGTCACCGATTCACCCGCGGTAAACATCACCCGATCCATCTGCAGCGCGATTTCTTCACCCGGAAGCAGTCCGCCGCTGGACACCAGCCATCGCATGAGGCTTTGCCAGAGGATACCATAAGCGGAATCCAGCTGCCGGTATTCCGGAGCCAGGAACGCCCATCGCCACATGCCCGAGCCTTCGACAACCACAACCTTTCCCGTCCCGTACGGCTGATACGTCAGCACGGGCGATGTACTCGATGACGCCCCGCCGCGACCCAGCACAATCGCCAGAGGTTTGACGGAATCAGTCGCAGCGGAAGTCGCCAGCGACGGTAGTTTGCTCAGCCCTTCCGCTCCGCCGATGCGAAGCCAGCTCAGATCATCTCCGCGTTCCGTCACCTGAATGCGAAATCGCGATTCATTCGATGACGCTCCCTGGCCGACCACCCATTTCACGGGCAGCAGCCGGCTCAGTTTCTGATCCGGCTCAGCCACCGGGGAGCCTCGATAACACACCAGTGATCCGCCTTCGCGCGAGATCCATTCGCGGATGTTGTCGATTGCCGAGCCGCTGAGGTAATTCTCCGCCTCACGACCCAGCAGCAGAATCTGATAGTCCCGCAACTTCTCCGGATCCTGCAGCACAGTCGCACCGTCCGCAACGAACTCCGCCTCTTCCCGCCGTTCGAAGCGCTGTCCTGACGCTTCCTTTGCAGGCTGCGCTGCAGCCGGTGAAACTGCCGCGTTCGGATCGACAGCGGCTGCCTCAGCCGCAGGATCAGTCGCAACCGCCGCCTGTGAATCCTCAAGTTTCAAATGCCGCCACAGGAACCGTTCCGGAGCGACTCGCACCAGACAGTCGACTTCCAGCGACGGATCGTCCGTCAGCATGCGCAGCAGAAACTTGGAATCCCAGTAGGGCTTCCCCTCCAGCACCAGGGCCTTCACGGGTTTGTCGACAACGCGCACCTGAAATGACGAAGTGTTGTTCGCCGCTGTCGCTTCCCCTGGCAAGGCTTCGATCCGGACCTGGTACTGAAACATTCCCACACCGGCCGTTTTCACAATGAACGTCGTGTCACCCGTTTTGCCGGGAGTCAGCTTTACTTCCTGAGTCGTCGATTCACCGTCGGGAGTAGTGAGTGTCACGTTGACTCGATCACTCACAGAGCCTCGCTGCTGGACTTCGATTGTCGCCGGAACCGACTGCCCGACAAACGCCAGTTCCTGAGACCGCGGGATTCGCAGTTCCAGATCATTCGTCTGCGCCGCAGCTCCCAGAGTGGTTGTAAACACCGGCGCGTCCCAGGCTTTCGCGGTGCTGGCGGCTTCCAGAGTCCGATCCACGCTGCCAGGAGCGTTGTGGACTCCGTCGCTGAGCAGCAGAATCGCCTGGCCCTGCGGTCGATCGCTGACAAGTCCGTCCATCAGCGGAGTTGCCAGATCGGTGATGACACCCGAGGGCACGCGGTCCTTCAGTTGTTCGACACCGACGGGTTTGCCGATTTCCGCAAACGCCAGTATCCGAATTTCAAACTCCTCCTGTAACGCATCGACGGCCCGTCCGGCCGCCGCGCTGGCCACGGCGTATCGAGTCTGATTGCTGCCACCATCCGGTGTGGCCATACTCTTCGACTCGTCGATAAGAATCGTCAACAGCGGCTTGCCTCCGGGAGGCGGCAGCGGCTGCAGCCAGATCGGATTTAACAGCACCAGCAGCACCGAAACAATTCCCAGAGCCATCAACCCGGCCAATCCGACCCACAGCCATCGCCCACATGCCGTCGGCCTCTTCACCACATACCAACCCCACAGCGCGATCGCCGTCAAGGCCATGGTCAACCAGGCCGCAGAAGGTAAAAGTGGTTCGAAGGTCAGTGACATGAATGGCTACGTCCTGAACATCCTCAACGTCAACAACTCCAGCATGATGCAGCCCACACAGACTGCGGCCAGCCAGACCCAGAGATCATCCTGTCGTTGTTCGCCAGGAGCCGTGACACCGGCATAGCTCAGTGTTCGCCCTCCGGACAATCGACCGGAAAAAACCTCTTCTGACAACGACCGCAGGTCCGATTCTTCATCCGGAATCGCCGCCAGTGCCGCACCCACGGTTTTGCCTTCAAGCTGTACTTGATACACGCCGGCCGACTGGGCTTTCGTCATATCCCAGACAATTCCCGCGGGAACGGCATTCAGTGTCCCGCGATCGGCTTCAGCCAGTTCCGCGTTGGCCGGCCCGATGATTCTCAGGTCTGCCAGACGTTCTTCTCCGATCGGCAGCTGGACCGTAAACGGTTCGCCGCACGAGAACGAAGGACCTTTGGAATCGGTCCTCGTCAGCTCCTGCGACAGCAACTCACCTAACAGCGGAACCAGCACCGGAGTCCTTGCGATATTCGACCGTTCGAGATCGGCGTTCATCACTGCCAGCCGTCCGCGTCCGACGGATGTGACAGTCAAAAACGCCGATTGATCGCTCAGCGTCGCCCGCACGTCGTCCTTCAGCCCCGCGGTGGTTGCGCGAGAAATCAGGCCGTCCGCAAATTCCAGTGACTTCACCGCCGCCGCCAGCTCATCTCCAAAGATCGAAAACGGAGGACGCCTGCGATCGACATCGGTCAGAAACCTCGCCGATGGAGTTCGTTCCGAGGGACGCGGAAAGAAATCGACAGGCAGCCGGACGGACGATCCCAGCGACTGAGTCAGGTCATTCAGATTCGCCGCGTCCAGCTGATCGCCTGCAATGTACAGCAAACTGCGACCGCGCTGCAGCATGGCCGTCAGCACGGTGATTGTTTCGCTGCTGAGACGCCCCGGCCGAGCCAGCACAACCACATCGCACTGACGCAGCAACTCGACGTCCGGATCGGCAGCATCAAGGCGATTCACAATTCCGGAACTGCGGGCGGTCGTCCCCGGCGCTGCAGTGGTTGTCGCCTGAGCCGTCCCGGCAAACGTGGATGTCAGTGCGCGTTCGACATAGTAGGCCGCGGATGGAATCTGTTCCAGTTTGTCTCGGCTGACAATCGCGATTCGCGGCTGCGGATGAACCTGCAATCCGATGGACATGTGATCGTCCTCCGGCAGTGCGTCGGCCGCATCAATCAGACGTGCTGATCCGAAATGCCAGCCGTCGCCGCTGATCGGAATCCGGCCACCGACTGACGTGATCGCTCGCGCCGGACAGTGGCCTTCAAACGGAACCACGGCAGCTCCCAG
>JANNGQ010001196.1:0-8957 GCA_031403975.1 Planctomycetota bacterium | reverse complement strand
CAGCGACAGACCGGACGTCCACGATTGCCTGTACCGCAACAGAAATGCCCGGCAATTTGAGGACGTGACGTCGCTGGCAGGAATTACTGAATCCGGGTACAGCCAGGGGGTCGCCGCTGGTGATGTCAACGACGACGGATTCTGTGACGTCTATGTTGCTAATGCTGGCGTGAATACTCTGCTGTTGAATCAGGGAGACGGCACTTTTCTGGAAGAAGGGCTGCAGGATGATGCGGGGCGATGGACGACGAGTGTCGCTATCGCGGACCTTGACGGCGATGGTCTGGCAGACATCTATGATGTCAACTACCTCGGCGGCGACGACGTCTATACTCGAATCTGTCATGACGATGATCGGGAGCATCTGTGCGGTCCGAACGTGTTCCGCTCAGCGCAAGACCAGGTTCATCTGAACCTTGGTGATGGTTCGTTTCGTGAATCTTCGGATGATCTTGGTTTTCATGACACAGACGGCCGGGGACTTGGCATCGTCGTTTCCGATCTGGATCTCGATGGACTCTGTGACGTCTATGTGGCAAACGACACGACCCCCAATTTTCTGTTTCGACAGATCGGGAAGGGCACTTATGCGGAACAGGCAGTCGTTCAGGGCGTTGCGTTCGATTCCAGCGGCAGGTCACTTGGCTCAATGGGAATCGCAGCGGGAGATGCGGATGGAAATGGTCTGCCGGATCTGTTTGTCACAAACTATTTTATGGAAATGAACAATCTGTATCTGCAATCCGTGGCGGGAGTTTATATGGACCGGGCGGCAGACAGTGAGCTTGGTGCGTCGTCGATTCCGATGGTTGGTTTCGGGACACAGTACATAGACTTTGAACACGACGGCGACCTTGACCTGCTGATCACGAATGGACATGTTGCCGACTTCAGTTACCGGACAACTCCCTATCGTATGCGTCCACAGGCATATCTGAATCAGGGTGCCGGTCGGTTTGCCGAACTGCGTGAGCTGAAGGATGACACCTATTTTCAGAAAGAGGTGCTCGGGCGCTCGATGGCAAAGATCGACTGGAACCGAGATGGCCGCGACGATGCTGTGATTTCCCACCTCGACTGTCCCACGCTTGTTTTGACAAATCGCTGCGATTCACCGGGTAACTGGTTCAGGCTGCGATGCATCGGAACGTCCTCGAATCGAGATGCCATCGGAACCGCGGTGGTCGCTTCCGTTGGTGACCAGCGTCTCCTCAGGCAGTTAAATGCCGGTGATGGCTACGAAGCATCCAACGAAAAGCTTCTGGATTTTGGTCTGGGCGCGGTGCAGGAATGCAGGACGCTCTCCGTCCGATGGCCATCAGGAAAAGAGTCGGAGGTGACCGATGTCAGACTCATCGCCGTGTCTGCCGTCGTCGAAGGCCGAACGACACTTTATCCTCTTCCCGAATGATCTCTGTCTGAGTGTGAAGAGGATGGCCGTGTATACGATCAGAGTTCCCGCAGCGAATGACTTAGACGTAATTGTGGAGTTCAACTGCAGGCTTGCTGCGGAAACTGAAAACCGGATTCTCGATCCCGTGACTGTCCGGAACGGGGTCCGACGAGGCATGTCGATCGGGGTCGAAGTCCGGTACTTCCTTGCGGAAGACGACTCGGGGGTCATCGGCCAGTTGATGCTGACGCGCGAGTGGAGTGACTGGCGCGACGGATGGATGATCTGGCTGCAGAGCGTTTTTGTGATTCCAGAAAAACGTGGCAAAGGCGTGTTTCGTGCGATGCTGAAACGGGCCATCGCTGAAGCATCGTCCGGAAGCAATGTCGTCAATGTGCGGCTGTACGTTGACCACACCAACGAAGCGGCAAAGGCCAGTTATCGGCGGCTCGGTTTCCTGAGTGCCGGTTACGAAGTGATGGAAATGCCGCTTGATTGGAAGTAGGCCAAAGGCCCCTGGACTGCGGCAGCCTGCTGCCGCAGTCCAAAGTCCGGACTATTCCGGCGCGAGTATTGCATCGGGTTTCGGGGAGGCATCCTCAGACCCATCTGTCACAACTTTTCTGTGCACCGGCAGAAAGAATCGCACGACAGTCTGCGAACTGACGGGTTGGACGGGCTTTTTGTCGAGCGACAGCTCAGCCAGCGGAAGATCGGCAAGTCCGATCAACAGGGCCGTGTTCAGGTGCAGCGAATCGGAGATCTCGTCGCGGCGAAGGTAGTCGTTACTCAGCCGTACATAGGTTTCGCCGCCAGTCGCCTGATAGGTCGAGACCATCAGCAGAATTTCCAGTGGGTTTTTGCCCCGAATGTTGTAGGCAGTCTGCACCTGCGTCTTCGTCGTTTCAGCGGTACGACCGCGTTTCGGCGCATATTCCACAAGCCTCACGCCTCGCAGAAACTCTTTCAGTTCCAGGACCCGGACGCCAGGGGATCGCCTGGACCATGGTCGGCCCGGTTCAATCCGGTGCGCAGCCTCACTGGCTGCCGCTGACGGGAGATAGACTCGATTGCCGGATACGATCATCCAGTTCCTGACGGGAACCGGCAAGTGGTGTGTGAGTGTGCCTTCCAGCAATCCGCTTGTCGGAAGGGACAGTTCTGAATCAAACACGGGTGTTGCGGCATTGGATTCGAAGGACTCAGCAAGAAATGCCTGTGACCCGCCGACCACCAGAGGTACGGTCGTGAATACCGATTCTCCGACGTCCGTCCGTCGACTGATCTGCCGGCCCAGCCCGGCACCGCCTGAGCGATACAGGCCGCCGAAAACGTCCTCCGCCCGGCCATGCCAGATCAGGCTGCTGCTGCGACTGACCGTGTCCGGGCCGGAACCGATCGGGGCAGACCGGATCGTCATTTCCGCAAGGCGCGAATCCGTTGTCGAAAGGCTGCTCCACGAACGCGACCGGATTGTCTGCCGACCATCGTCGGCTGCTGCATCCAGGAGATGAATCTGCCGCACAGTGGCTTCAGCAGACTCGCCGGACCCGAACCAGATCGTTATCAGGCAGGCACTTGTTACCAACACGGGAAAGGTGACCCATGTCAGTCCCGGTTTCCGCAGGAGTCGCACCACCAGCAGGTAGTCGAGTGGTCCGATGATGATCAGGTACACGAGCATCAGGAGCATCGCATGCCAACTGGACCAGCGTTCGTCCGAAGGGATTGCGTCCGCCGCCGTGGCAAGTTGTGTCGACAGGTCAGTCACGCCGGTGCTGGAAATCCGGCCTCCGCGACCGGACGGCTCATCGGATTTCTCGAGCAGCCGTTCAAATAGAAGCATTTCGTACAACTTCGACAGAGACAGCCATCGATTGACCGGTCGGGCGTTCAGGTCAACTGCCGCCATCGTAACCAGTCCGGCCCCGACACTTCGCCGAGAGACCAGCGGACCATTGATCGACGTGACGATCGTTCTCGACTGATCGGAAGTCAGCCGCACGACCTTCACTGCTTCTCGATTTGTCTGCAGGACTCCTGCCCCCGGCACATAATTCTGCAGAGCCAGCAGTTCCGGACTCGATACGAGTTCCGTCGCAATCCCGAACTCCCGTTGCAGCCATGGTCCGATCGGGGACGACAACAGTTGCGGAAGCTGCTCACCGCAGCTCACCAGCAGGTGGCCGCCGGTCATGACCCAATCCTGAATGGCCTGAGTCTGCTGCGGCGATAGAGCGTAGTCGCTGACGAGCAGGAGGACGTCGACGGAGTCCAGCCCGCGACGAACGTCCGGAAGTTCCGAAACGGACTCGACGGACATAATTGTCAGCGCGTTGAGAGTTGCCTTCGACGCGGCGAGTTCGGCCTGTAATTCTGCAAGTCCCGATGGCTTGCCAACTGTCAGCAGGCACAATGATCCATGCCTGAGAAGCGTCATTTCCGATGTTATCCCGAATTCTGGTGTCCGCAATTGCGATTCCGTTCTGTTGACCTGGCTGGACGATTTCCCATGATCGCGGGCTTCGGAACGGCAGATTACTGAATGATCCCAGAGGACCGAACTATTCTCCGACACCAGCCGCACCCGGATCATTCCGTCCTGACGCCCGGCGATGAAAACTCCGCTCAGCCGCAGCTCGCCCTCTGAATCGCTTTGTCCGGATGCCACAATGCTCTCACACTGATCGCTATTTGTGTCGCTCGCCGAAATCACCAGCGACGTTTTCGTGGAGGGTGACATCCCAGTCACCGTCACCTCCGCGGGCAACCAGTTTCCGACTCGGCCAATGCCTCCGAATCCCAGCGCGAGGTTCGTCACTTTCATCCGACCAGCGCTACTGTCGGCCTGCGCCATCGCAATTCGAATTGAAGACAGTGAAATGACTGCAGCGCAGACGACGACGTGAAAGACTCGAAGAATTCGGACTGGGGCAATGGGGCATATGGGCACGATGGAGATTCTCAGTCATTTTGAAACAATGTTGTCGTCGGGGGCGAGAGAGCGGTCATTTGAATCACTTCAGACCTTGACAACAACGCCGCGGCGAGTGGTTGGCTGACTTTTCAGCGAGTCGACTTTCGATCATCCCTCAAATCCGTTCGCAACAATGCTGCTTCGGAGTTGATTTCTCCGGAAAACCGAGGCTGAAGTAAGAAGTCGGTCATAGTCAGAATCAACACTTCTCAACTGCCCAGCTTACGCCATTGCACTGGATTTCCGCGGAGAAATTCCGCATCCTCTGTCCCGTTGCATCGTAACAGTCTTCCGCCACGGCGAGACCATGCGGGAACGACAGAAGAAAAGCGGACGGTGCAGAGAAGTTCCCTGGACCAGCAGTAGAAAAACCGGCGGTCTGGATGAACAATAGTCGGCGTTTGTCGATTTCCGTCCGTGAACGAATTCTGATTGAGAGTCACAATGTCCATGCGGTGCGAAAGGCCAGCACAACATTCGCCCGCAATCGGGCGAGACCATTTCTGTTCCGACTGGAAATCTGTATTCGTTCAGCAGCCTGATCGCAGTCGGCTGAGAAGCGTCATTCGTGTCTTGTTGACATTCGCTGTCATCTCACTGCTCTCGCTCGAGTCCGGGGCTCAGGCCGCGGATCATCCATTCCTGGGCGTGACCCTGAGGAATTCACTGCTTGAGCGGCGATTCTCCAGAAAGCGCAGCGAAGAAGAACCGGTTTCGACGTCTTTGTTGAATTCCAGCGTGACCGGCCGGCAATCGACAGTCACCGAGACCCGCCTGAGAATCGTTCCGGATCCGAATCTGATTCGTTTCGAGCTGCTGAATTCAGGCGATGTCACCAGCCAGACGACAGGTATCAATCGTCAGGCACTCGTGGACAGTTCCGGGCATCATCATTTCGACGTGATCAAGCCCATGTCGTTCGACGGCCGTATTTTTTTGACCCTTCCATGTCACGGCACGATTCAGGCATCCCAGACGCCGAACCGAGTCGTCAGCGCTGCCGGAGCGGCGATACCATTACTGAGTCAGTTCGGCGACCGAGTCGCATGGAACGAGGTCATGCGTCGCCAGCCACAGATTAACCGAGCCGTGGCTGAAGACGTCGCCCGAGATGTCCTGCCTAAGATTGACACCGCGATTGACAAGGAATTTGCGAAGCTCGGAAGGGAATGGGAAAGTCTTCGGCGGCAGACGAATGCAGCGGTCGGCGGCATGCCGCTGCGGTGGTCAGCTCGATCGACGGAGACCACCGTGGCACTGTGGACTGATTCAGTTCCGACAGCGGATTCTTCCAGTCGATCGCCTGTCATATCTGAGCCAACAACGCTCGGGGATCACGAAGAAATCGTCATGTTTGTCTCTGAAGAGGCCGTTGCGGCGCTTCTGCTCCGGCATGTACCGAAGGGACTGAGGATCACCGACTCGCAAATGCAGAAGCTGCAGCCCGCGACCAGTGACAATGACGTCGAGCCACTGACAGTAAGGTCGCTGTTGAAACTGGCCGCTGAGCTTCGAACAGGAGAGTCCGGCGAAGCCGCCTTGTTCACTCTTGAATTCGCACAGGAGAAGCCCTTTGAAGTTCGGTTCGTTGACGGTGACGTCCGTGTGATTTCAACCTTTCAGATCCACTTGAAAACCGGATCGTCCAGCGGCTGGATGACCACCAGCTTCAACCTGCGCGGCAAGGGTCTCCCGGATGACCGCTGGACCGTTGCCGTGCGCAACGTTGAAGTCGGAGAATCCTCGAGTGCTGAATCAGGAATTGCGGCGGAACGCGTCGATGAGTCACCCGCAATGTTCGTCATTCCGTCCGAACCGGACAATCGCAACGATTCACCGCAGGATGATTCAGGCCAGCCTGTGGTGACCACTGTCGAATCCGGTACGGTCTGGATGACGGTCGTGCGAAGTGCTGCGGAATCACTTGCCGAAAAGCTTCCGCCCGTCAGACTGCCTCTGGAATTCGACGGTTCGGAGTTCGCTCCCGGCCTGCCTCGGCTGAGGCTGTCGAGAATCGAATCGGCCGGCGGGATGCTGCGAGTTTCCCTTCGGATCGCAGAACGCCGCCCGGTAGCTTCAACGCGTAACTGAACCCACCGTAAGATGGGCCTGTCTGGCCCGTCCTGTTATTTGTTGTCTCATCTCAATGGAGTTTTTAATGAAGTTTCTGATGTCCTGTGCGACAGCGATTTCCGTGTTCCTTGGCGTCCTGGCTTTGACCACAGCCACAGCCGACGAAAAAGCGGCGAAGGCTGAGAAAGTCCCCGACACGTACAAAGTGAAATTCGAAACGACCTGCGGCGATTTTACGATCGAAGTCCGTCGCGCGTGGGCTCCGGTCGGTGCAGATCGCTTTCACGAACTGGTCTCGAAAGGCTTCTACGACGAATGCGGTTTCTTCCGAGTTGTACCGGATTTTATGGTCCAATTCGGCATCAACGGCGATCCGACAGTTCAGGAGAAATGGCGGGAAGCGAAGATCAAAGACGACAAAGTGACAAAGTCCAATAAGAAGGGCTTCATTACATTTGCAACGTCCGGACCAAACTCACGCACGTCGCAGGTCTTCATCAATTTTTCCGACAACAGTTTCCTCGACAGCCAGGGTTTCGCGCCGTTCGGCGAAGTCGTCGAAGGCATGGAGGTCGTCGAGAAGATCAACGCGCAATACGGCGAACGTCCTGATCAGGGCGAGATTCAGGAACGAGGCAACGAATATCTGAAAGAAGCCTTCCCGAAGCTGGACTTCGTCAAGAAAGCCACCATCGTGAAACCGGACGCAGCAAAGGCTGAAGAAAGCAAGAAAAAGTCGGAGTAACGATATCCTGCAGCGTCCATCAATCCCTTCTCCTCTGGCGGCGGGGACTGTCGAAATGGTGCCGAATCTTCGTAGGGCAGGCTTCAGCCTGCCAGCGTCATCGAGAAAACAAAACGATCGGGATGATGTCGGCGGTCTAAAGCCTACCCTACGATAAAACCGACAGCTCCCAGTGGGGGACGGTGGCCGATTTCATGAGGTTCGCAGTGTCTCAAACTCACGTGTTACTTCTTTGCAGTGTGCTATTGACATCGACGGTCATCGCTGATGAGAAGACTTCAACAAGCACTCCCGCCGCGGTCTCCGACCGCTATGAAACTCGCGCCGACCACGATCCGAACGGCATCGGCAAGTTTTATATGGGCCGTGAGATTGCCTTGGTCATGGGCTTCGGAGGTGTCGACTGGCTGGAACGCCCTGAACGCGAGATAGAGGAACGGCTGACATTGCTGACCCGTTCGCTGAACCTGAAACCCGGCGAGATCGTGGCGGACATCGGCGCTGGCAGTGGAGTCATCTCACTTCGGATGGCCGAACAACTGCTGCCGGACGGCAAAGTGCTGGCCGTTGATGTCCAGGACGAAATGCTCGAACGGCTGAAGGCCAACTGTGAGAAGTTCGGCGTCACTAACGTGGAACCAGTGAAGAGCACTCAGACATCCACCGGACTGAATCCTGGCAGCATCGACATGGCCATCATGGTCGACGTCTATCATGAGTTTGAGTTCCCCTACGAGATGATGACCGACATTTCGCAGGCCGTAAAACCTGGCGGTCGTGTCATCCTCGTCGAGTACCGCAAGGAGGATCCGACCGTCCGGATCAAGGAAGTCCACAAGATGTCGCAGACTCAGGCAAAGAAAGAAGTCGAACAGCCTGAATTTGAACTCAAGTGGACGGAAACCATTCACATCCTCCCTCGGCAGCATATCCTGGTGTTCACGAAGCAGGCCACTTCTGCATCAGCCGCCACGCCCTGATGTCCGGCTTCCGCAGAGTCTCGACAGGACCCTCACGCATTCGAGAGCACAAACCCGGCATGAGCCATCATCGTGAACTGATTCACCCCCGTGATGAGATCATGCAGACGATGGATCGCATCTATCGTTATCGTATGACGACGACCTCGGGCGGCAATCTGTCGATCCGGGAAGACAACGGCGATGTCTGGATTTCTCCGGCCCGCGTCGACAAAGGCAGTTTAACTCGGAACGACATTGTCTGCGTGCGTGCCGACGCGTCGATCGAAGGCCCGCATCGGCCATCGTCTGAATATCCGTTTCATCGAGCCATCTACGACGCTCGACCGGAAGTCCGAGCCATCGTGCATGCTCATCCCGTCGCTCTGGTCGCATTCAGCATCTGTCGCCAGATCCCCGACACACGGCTGTTTCACCAGGCTCACTTCGTCTGCGGTCAGCCAGGCTTTGCTCCTTACGCACTGCCTGGCAGCCGGAAGCTGGGCGAGAATATCGCACTGGCGTTCGTTGAAGGATGTGACTGTGTCATTCTGGAAAACCACGGCGTTGTTGTCGGCGGACAGTCGCTGTCTCATGCGTTTCAGAGATTTGAAGCGTTTGAGTTCGCCGGGAAGACCGTGATTAAGGGCCGACACCTGGGTGAAGTCCGTTATTTGTCCGACAAGCAGCTGGCGAAGGCTCAGAATCGACAGATTCGCCTGCATGATTTTATCCCGACAGCCGCAACCGCGCAGGAGAAGGAACTGCGCAGACAATTGTGTGCCTTCATCCGGAGAGGATGCCGGCAAC